>NZ_JAVAYA010000065.1:0-800 GCF_041954855.1 Agrobacterium sp. LR_9 | reverse complement strand
CCGCGCCAGCCCGTCATGCACCGAAAAATCGTCGTAGAGGCTCATCACCGCCACCTTGCGGCGCGGGCAGATGCCGTAGGCCTCGCCGATCTCGAACAGGCGTTTTGCCTTGCTGATCGCTTCGTCGTTTCCACGCAGGCTGCCCCAGCGCACCAGAAGCCAGGCCCATTCGAACTGGTGGCCGGGTTCCATGATCCGGCCTTTGTCGCTGTCATGCGGTGTCCAGTCATGGGCGAAGAATTCGCGCAAGCCGCCATTGCCGCCATCGATGAAGCGGTTAAGCGCAAGATCGGCGATTTCGTCGGCCAGCGCCGACCACGGGCCGTCCGGGTCCTGCACCTCCCAGGCCAGCATCGCCTCGAAGAGATGCATGTGCGGATTGGAGCAGAGCGGCGTGCGCGGCGGGTTCGCTTCCTCGAAGCCGGCGACCGGATGTCTGTAGTCGCGTTCGAGGATGGCAAGGATATCGAGCGCCCGGCCGCGCATCTCGTCCCGGCGCTCGGGAAGGCTTGCAGCCGCCTGTGCGGCGGCAAACAGCGCAAAGGCCTGATTGTAGAGATCGAAGGAGGGATCGATCAGCCGGCCCGTCTGGTCGGCAAGGTTGCCGTAAAGGCCGTTTTCAAGGCGGTAGACCTTCTCGAACCAGGAAAGTCCGTGCAGGAGCGCGTCTTTCCACGGTCCCTGCCAGCCATGCTGGCCGGCTGCGGCGAAACAATAGGCCTGACGCGGCTGCACGCGGGCGCGGCGGTCATCGGAAAAAACCGGTTTTGCATCCTGGCCAAGACGTTCGTAAAAGCCGC
>NZ_JAVAYA010000064.1:0-1064 GCF_041954855.1 Agrobacterium sp. LR_9 | reverse complement strand
CCGAGCGACGGGCCAAGGGCTGTGCCGATGGCCGAGACGGTGCCGAGCAGCCCCATTGCCCGCCCTATCTGCGTCTCGCCTGTGGTCTGGCGCATCAGGGCCATGGCCAGCGTCATCAGGAATGCCGCGCCAGCGCCCTGAAACGTTCTCGCGGCGATCAGCACAGACAGGCTCGGCGCAGCGGCGCATAGCCCGGTCGCCAACGCAAACAGCACCAAGCCCAGCACGAGCATAGCCTTGGCACCCAAGCGATCCGCAAGACGGCCGGCGACAACGACGCAGACCGTCAGGCTGGCAAGATAGGCCACCGTGACGGCCTGCACCTGCGGAAGCGGTTCGGAAAACGCCCTGGCGAGATCCGGCAAGGCGATGTTGACAATGCTGGTGCCGAGCGAAGCCAGGCCAGTGGCCAGCGACAGGGCGATCGTAATGCCGGCTCGACCAGTCGGTCGGGGTGAATTGGTGGTGTCCAATGTCGTTTCCTCTTGTCGAATGATCAACTGAGGAGCAAGCTGCCACTTCAAGCCAAGTTGAGGTCAAGCATGAAATTCCTGGATATCGGTGAGGTTGCCGCGCGCACAGGGATCAAGCCGTCGGCCCTGCGCTATTACGAGGACGCTGGGCTGATCGCCTCGGTATCGCGTCACGGCCTGCGCCGGCAGTTTCCGCCCGAGGTACTGCTGCAACTCAAGCTGATCGCCATGGGGAAATCTGCGGGCTTCTCGCTGGAGGAGATCGCCGGCATGTTTGGCCGCAATGGCTTGCCGGATCTGCCCCGCGACCTGCTGCGTCGAAGGGCAGAGCACATCGATCAACAGATCGCGGAGCTGACGGCGCTGCGCGAGACACTTCGTCATATGGCCGATTGTCCGGCCCCATCGCATATGGAATGCCCCACGTTCCGAAGGCTGATCCATGGGGCCACCAAACGCGAAGTCCAGGCGAGCGATTCCCCAAAGCTGTCATTGAAAGCAGAGGAAGTATAACCACGAGAACCCGTCCGGCTACGCCCCGAGCGTGGCAATCTGCGCCGAGAGTGTGGTTCTTCAGGTTGTTTGAAGTAG
>NZ_JAVAYA010000063.1:0-1069 GCF_041954855.1 Agrobacterium sp. LR_9 | reverse complement strand
GAAGGAGCAGGAGGCGGGCGCGAAGACGGCGGACGTCTGCCGCAAGCACGGCATCTCGAATGCAACCTTCTACAAATACAAGACGAAGTATGGCGGCATGGATGTGTCCGACGCTCGCAAGCTGAAGGCGTTGGAGGACGAGAACGCCAAGCTGAAGAAGCTCTTGGCCGAGGCCATGCTGGACAATGCGATTCTGAAGGATGTCGCTTCAAAAAAATGGTGACGCCCGATGTGAAGCGGAATGCGGTGGCTCATGTCCGTGCGCAGCACGGGGTGAGCCAGCGTCGGGCGTGCGAGGTTCTGTCGGTGGATAGGTCGAGCATACGATATTGCAGTGTCCGGCCGGACGATGCGTCCATTCGGAAGGCGATGAAGAAGGTGGCATCCGAACGTCGCCGCTTCGGCTATCGGCGCATCCACGTGATGCTCGACCGACAGGGGATCGTCATGAACCTGAAGAAGCTTCGGCGTCTCTACCGCGAGGAGAAGCTGACGGTGCGCAAGCGTGGCGGCCGAAAGCGGGCCTTGGGCACGAGACGTCCTCTGGCTCTGCCGTCGCGTCCGGGCGAGCGCTGGAGCCTGGACTTCGTCAGCGATGCCTTCACCGACGGCCGTCGGTTCCGTATTCTGGCGGTGGTCGACGACTTCACCCGTGAATGCCTGTGCCTGGTCGCAGACACATCCCTGTCGGGCGTTCGGCTTGTCCGGGAACTGGACAGCCTCATCGCCAGACGCGGCAAACCGAGAACGATCGTCTCGGACAACGGGACGGAGATGACCAGCATGGCCATCCTCAAATGGTGCCAGGAGAGCAAGGTCGACTGGCATTACATCGCCCCTGGCAAGCCAATGCAAAACGGCTTCGTCGAAAGCTTCAACGGCAGCTTCCGCGACGAGTGCCTCAACGAGACTCTGTTTTCGTCGCTCGCTCAAGCCCGCGCCGCAATCACGGAATGGAAGGAGGATTACAACAAGAACAGGCCTCACTCGTCGCTGGGCAACATCACACCCAGCGCATTCGCAATGAAAATGGCTATGGAAAAATGGGCCGCATGAGGCCAGATTGAAA
>NZ_JAVAYA010000062.1:0-1148 GCF_041954855.1 Agrobacterium sp. LR_9 | reverse complement strand
CCGGCTCAAGCAACCGTGGATGATCAAGCAAATGCTGGATCTGTCCTTGCGATGGCGTTGAGGATAGTGACGAGCTTCCGGATTGTTGCGACGATGGCTAGTTTGAAGGGTTTTCCCTTGCTGCGCAGGCGCTGATAAAAGGCTCCAAGAACGGGGTCTTTGACCTTGATGGCGCTGAGTGCGGCCATATAGGCGATGTCGCGTAGATGCTTGCGGCCACCGGAGCATTTGCCCTGTCGGTTTGATGAGCCGGATTGACGCGCATGCGGCGCGACGCCGACAAGAGCGGCGATGACCTTTGAAGAGACAGTGCCGAGTTCAGGCAGATCGGCAATGAGCGCGGTGGCCAGCACCGGGCCGACGCCGGTGACCTTGCACATTCTGTCGTGGCGCTTTCGCAGGCCGGGCGTCGCCTTGAGCAGATCGCGCATGGCGCGGTCGAGAGTGGCGATGTCCGTGTCGATGATGCGCAGGCGTACCTCCAGCATGTCGCGCACCAGCGGCTCTTCGATGGTATCGAGCTGGCTCGTCAGACCGCTCTTTTCGGCGACCAGCCTGCGCCGGTGGGCGGCGAGCGCGCTCAGGCGAGTACGCACGGGATTTGGTTCATATGGAGTGAGGTGAGCGTGTACCGTTGCCAGATAGCGGGCGATCACGGCAGCGTCGATCATATCGGTCTTTGCCAGCTGCCCCATGGCTTTGGCAAAATTGCGAACCCTTGCGGGCGGCAGGATATGGACCTTCAGGCCTGCCGCATGCAGGCTGTCGGCCAGCCTGCGCTCATAACCGCCGGACGCCTCCAGTCCGACGACGACCGGTCCGAGCCCCAGAAGGCGGCTCGCGAGAGCGCCGATCTGTGTCGGCGAACTGCCGGTACTCCAGCGCTTGCCGGCCGGATAGACGAAAACATCGAAGCGGGCTTTGGAAACGTCGATGCCGACGAAGAGAAGTTCCGGTATCATGGCCTTGCTCCCAGGCTTGTGGTGCGGGCGAAAGCCCGATCAACCGTTCGGGGTCAAAGGGAGCAGGCAGGGCCTTGCTTGATCTCGGCTGCGTAAACCAGTCCGGAAATACGGCCGCCTGCCTGCATAGGCCGGGATGCGCATCCCGGCCTATGCATCAAGTAAACCACAATACGTCCACACAAG
>NZ_JAVAYA010000061.1:0-1236 GCF_041954855.1 Agrobacterium sp. LR_9 | reverse complement strand
TGATCTGAACCCTTCAAACTGGACCGTTTTTGGTTAGAGTTTTCCGGTGCATTTTCCTGGCTGGGAAAGGAACGGAAGACGATGAAAGCATCACAGTTTTCGGACGCACAGAAGGCGTTCATTCTGAAGCAGGGTGATGAAGGAGTGTCGGTTGCGGAGATCTGCCGGAAGGCGGGGATCAGCCAGGCGACCTATTTCAACTGGAAGAAAAAATACGCGGGCATGCTGCCGCCGGAGATGAAGAAGCTGAAGCAGCTCGAGGACGAGAATGCGCGGTTGAAGAAGATCGTCGCGGACCTGACGCTGGACCGTGAGATGTTGCAGGATGTCATTCGGCGAAAGCTCTAAGGCCTGCTCGGAAACGCGAGATGGTGAAAGGCATGTGCCGGGATTGGATGATCTCGATCCGGCGTGCCTGTGGGGCACTGAACTTCGATCGGTCGACCTACCATTACACCTCTCGCCGTGCCGATCAGGCCGGTCTGGAACGTCGTATTCGTGAGATCTGCGAGATACGTGTTCGCTACGGCTATCGTCGCGTGCATGTATTGTTGGAGCGCGAGGGTTGGGGGACCAACATCAAGCGAACCTATCGCATTTACAGAGACTTGGGCCTGCAACTGCGTAACAAGACGCCGAAGCGACGGGTCAAAGCCAAGCTGCGGGAAGATCGGCAAATGGCCGTTGGACCGAACGATGTCTGGGCGATGGACTTCGTTCACGACCAACTCGCGACCGGCAAGAAACTGCGGGTGCTCACGGTGGTCGACACCTTCTCGCGCTATGTGCCGGTGCTTGATCCACGTCACAGCTATCGAGGTGAAGATGTCGTGCAAACCTTGGAACGGGTATGCCGGAAAGTTGGCTACCCGAAGACGATCCGTGTCGATCAGGGGACTGAGTTCGTGTCTCGCGATCTTGACCTTTGGGCCTACGCCAAAGGCGTCACCTTGGACTTCTCACGCCCGGGCAAGCCGACCGACAATGCGTTCATTGAAGCGTTCAATGGCCGCTTCCGCGCCGAATGTCTGAATCAGCACTGGTTCCTGACCCTTGCGGATGCCCGCGAAAAGATGGAGGATTGGCGTATAGACTATAATGAGTTTCGGCCGCATGGTGCGATCGGCAATAAGGTACCGATCTCGCTGATGAAATCAGGAGGCTCAACCAGCCCGCCTCCCTGAATGAAGCCGGAAAACTCTAGCCTCAGATGGTCCAGAAACCTGGGGCGGTTCA
>NZ_JAVAYA010000060.1:0-1306 GCF_041954855.1 Agrobacterium sp. LR_9 | reverse complement strand
TGTTGATTTGCACTGAGAAGTGACCCGGCATTGGAGTGAACCCTTCGGGCTGGACCACGGGACACGGAAAAACTGATACACTCTGCGGGCCTCAATCGGAGAAGGCTCATGAAGTCCCGAGGTCTATATCGCCGGCATTCGACGCCGTTCAAATTGCAGCTTTGCCAGGATATCCGGAACGGCGTCATTGGACGGCGCGACGCACAGCGCACCTATAGCGTTTCGGCTAACCTCATCCAGTTGTGGCTCACGCAGTTCGATCGTGGTGAACTGAACGACGAGGAAGCAGAGGCTAGTGTTATTGCCGAGTACGAGGCACACATTGCGGCGCTTGAACGCAAGGTCGGCCAGCTTACCATGGAGCTGGACCTGGTTAAAAAAACTCCGCGCCAGCCGATCGCCGGCGACAGCGGGAACTACTCCATCATCACCGGTCCCCGGCCTGTTCTATCAGACGGGGGTGCAAAATGATCGATCTTCCGAGAAGCAGCTATTATTATCGATCAACTGCGAAAGCGTTGAACCTTGGGGATGCGGAACTCGTTGCAATCATCGAAGACATCCAGGACGAACTGCCCTGCTACGGATACCGACGCGTAACGCACGAGCTTCAGCGAAGAGGCCACTTGGTCAACCACAAGCGTGTCGCCCGCGTCATGCGGGTCAACGGCCTCGGGATCAAGCCTCGCAAGCGGTATGTTCGCACGACGGATAGCAACCACGATTCACCGATCTACCCGAACCTTTATCGCAATGTGATCCCGTCGCGGCCTGACATGGTCTGGGTGGCTGACTTCACATACATCCGCATAGCCGTCGGCTTCTGCTATCTTGCAGTTATTCTGGACGCTTGCAGCCGGAAAGTCGTCGGTTATGGTCTGTCAAAACGCCTGGATACGCCGCTGGCATTGGCAGCGTTGCATTCGGCGCTTGAGAACAGAAAGCCTCCACCCGGCTGCATCCACCACACGGACCGCGGATGCCAATACGCGAGTGAGACCTATCGACGAGCGCTTGATGCTGCCGGTCTGCAGGGGTCCATGAGCGCCGTCGGCAACCCTTATCACAATGCTCAGGCAGAGAGCTTCATGAAAACCCTGAAAGTCGAGGATGTCTACATCGCCGGCTACGAGACCTTCGCGGATGTGGCCGAACGCTTGCCCAGGTTCATTGAGGAGATCTACAATGCCAAGCGGCTACACTCGGCCCTTGGCTACATGTCGCCAGCAGAATTTGAAACCCAACTCGCCCAGCAGGCGGCTTAGTTTGAAGCGCCTCGCTGGTCCAGCCCGAAGGGTTCACTCCA
>NZ_JAVAYA010000006.1:0-266165 GCF_041954855.1 Agrobacterium sp. LR_9 | reverse complement strand
AAGATGGGCCGGACTCTAATCCAATCTGGAGGAAATTCTCAGTGGCAGGTCATGCCAAACCGAGACCATCCTCAAATTGGGCTTGGAAGGTTCTCTGAAAAGCCTTCATTTCAAAGGTGGTCGAACTACTCTCTTCAACCTCCTTGTGGATTGGGAGGAAGTCAGAGCCTACTTGAACCGCTCTATTCCTGACGTGGCATCGTTGAATGGCAACGTTCAAAACGATAGTCATAGACACCTCAATGTCCGAGACACAGAACGCCGGATCGGGACGGCAAGAGGCACGATCAGCGAACTGCTGCACCTCGGTTATCTAAAGACGGAAACCCGGATCAATCCTGCTACTCGGCGTGAGCAACAATACATCCTCGCTCATTCCGTGGATGCCTTCATCGCCGAAAATATTTGTCTCGCTCTTTTGTCGGACCGTGCCGGTGTCTTTCCCGGCATCCTTCGTCAAAAACTCGAGGCCGAGGGAGTGCGACCCATTTATGAACCGACCGGTAGAAACTCGAGATTCTATCGGAGATCGGACGTGGCGCACTGGCAATAAAACGAAGATCATCTTTCGATGAACACATACAATCTTAGTTTGGAAGGCCCGCTTCGGCGGGCTTTTTTATGGCCTGCAGTTCCAGCACTTTAGTTTCTGGACACACCTATCGGAGCAATTCGCCCTGACCTTTGGGATACCTTCTAAAATTCCTCAATGAAATCAGGGGAAATTACCGTCACAGCGACAAATCAACGGAGCGCAATCATTGAGCGCGGCCCAGCGCGGCTGATAGCCGTTTGGCAGGTCTCTACTTCGACCGGAGTCTTAGTGACATCCTTCACGAACACGAGAAATTAAAAGCTTCAAAAGGGAACGTTGAAAGCGGGCAATTGCTTCCTATTTCCTATCTGTGATGATGAAGCGCCTGTCAAAATTAGTTGCGCTAGAGGAAGGAGATTTGATGATCGACGAATATGGTCCATATGTGCAGATGTCCACGCTTGGAGAACAGATGGCTGCCTGCTACCAGACGGATGCAAATCTCGTATTGGAACCGCATCTGGCGCATTACATGGACGAGGTGGAGATCAATATCGCCGCCGATAGTTTTAATCACGTTGGCTTTCTGAACAACATCACAAGCCGGCTACAGGTGACACTGACGGCAACGACCAATCCCAGGCGCCGGGAATTTCTACAAGCCGTTGTGGCTTCGCTTCAGCAGCGGATCCACCGCCATTCACTCGATGTGGCGTAATAGAACTTAGGCACATCATCTTCGTCGTCACTCTTGTACAATTGCTTGCTACATATCTTTGTCAAGACGGCGAAAAAGAACTGACGAGACGCTCGAGGCGCTGTCTGACACAAGCCCGGGGCAACCCCTTGTGGAGTTGGACATCCGTGCTATTCGACGAAAACCCGCACGCTCGAGGCGCGGCCGTCGGCGTCGATAACCGTCAGTGTGGAAAATCCCTGGCCTTCCGGCCGCCATTCGCTGTTGCGGCGATGGGATGCGTTCGGCAAGGGCAAACCATTGGCGAGCCAGCGGAAGGGTGCGCGCCCGCCCTGCAACTTCAGTACCAGCGGCGAGATGCCCGACTGGCCGGAAAGCTCCACGCGCGCGCCTTCCGGCGGGTAAACGATGCGCGGGGCGCTTTCACGTCTTGAAGCAGAAAGCAGGCCGCTGGCCGTCGTGGTGAAACGCCGCTGGTTGGCAGGGAGTTCATTGACCGCGACCCGCGCGACACCGGAAGGTGCGGCCGGCATCGGCGTGATCGCCACGCCGGATTTTTCGAAAGCCTCGAACAGGATCGGGGCGGCCGTCGCATAACCGGCAATGCCCGGCACCGCGCCATTATCGGCCCGGCCGACCCAGACGCCGACCACATGCCGCCCGTCATACCCCACCGACCAGGCATCGCGATAGCCATAGCTGGTGCCGGTCTTGTAGGCGATGCCGCGCTGTTTCATGCCGAGCGGCGGCAGCACGCCGGACAGGATGTCGGAGATGTTCCAGATCGCGGCATCGGAGAATAACCGGTCCCCCTCCAGCCGTTCCGGGTCCGAGCGGACGCCGTCTCCAAGCCGCACGGGATCGCCGCCGCCGGCAAGCCCCGCATAAAGCTGCACCAGATCGACCAGCGAAACACCCGCGCCGCCAAGGGCGATGGCAAGCCCGGGCGCTTCATTGGCGGGAAGCACGAGTTTGACGCCCACCCGCCGGAACCGCACCATCAGCGCCGAGGGGCTAACGGCATCCAGCAGCTTGACGGCAGGCACGTTGAGCGACAGTTGCAGCGCTTGCCGGATGCTGACATCGCCCTGATAATGCATGTCGAAATTGCGCGGCCTGTAACCGGAAAAGTCGGCCGGGCGATCCTCGATGATGGTTTCCTGCCCGACAAGACCGTCTTCGAAGGCAAGGCCGTAGATGAATGGCTTGAGGGTGGAGCCCGGCGAGCGAACGGCCCGGCTCATCTCCACGAAACCGCGTCTTGCCGTATCGAGATAATCCGCCGAGCCCACTTCCGCCAGAATATCGCCGCTCTGCGCATCGGCCATGACGATGGCGACGGAGACCCTGTCGCCGAGCTTTTCCGCCGCATGGCGGGCAACACCCTCCAGCTCCCGCTGGATCGGCAGCTTCAGCGTGGAACGCACCTCGGCAGTATCCGGGAATTTCACCCGTGCGGCGACGGCCATATGTGGCGCATAGGCGGGCAGGTCCCGCCGGTTGGTGGGCACATTCGCAAGCGCCGACCGTTCCGCTTCCCCCTCACCCACCACGCGTTCCACGGCAAGCCGTTGCAGCACCCGCTCGCGCGCCTGCTTCGCCGCCTCCGGAAAGCGATCCGGGCGTCGCTTTTCCGGCAATTGCGGCAGCGCCACCAAAAGCGCTGCCTCCGCCGTATCGAGCCTGCCCGGTTCCTTGCCGAACCAGGCGAGGCTTGCGGCGCGAATGCCTTCGAGATTGCCGCCATAGGGCGCGATATTCAGATAGAGATCGAGGATTTCCGCCTTGCTGAGCCTTCTCTCGATCTGGAGCGCGCGCGCGGCCTGCAGGAATTTCGCCGAAAAAGACCGGTCGGCGCGCGGCTCGATCAGCCGCGCCACCTGCATGGAAAGCGTCGATGCGCCGGAAACGATCCGGCCGTTGCTGGCCAATTGCCAGGCGGAGCGCAAAAGCGCCCAGGGATCGACGCCGTGGTGATCGTAGAAACGCTGGTCTTCATAGGCCACCAGCATGCGCAGGAACTGTGGGTCGACTTCGGCGGCTGAGGTTTGCAGCCGCCAGCGGCCATCGGCTGTCGCAAAAGCGCGCAACAGCTTGCCGTCGCGGTCCAGAACCTCGAAGGATCGTTGCTGCGCAGCGTCCAGCGGCGGCGGATAGGCCTTGTCCAGCGCATCGAGACCGAAGGCCGCGCCGCCCATAAGCAACGCGGCCGTCATCATGCCGACAATTATCGCCTTGCGTCGCCTCATGGGTTTGCCGAGCGCACCTCCATGCGGCCGGTTGCCGTGCGGGCGGCAAATTGCGGCCGGTACATATCCTCAACCGAAGCTGCCGGATGATCGTAGGTGCCGGGGGTAACGGCGCGGACCACATAGGCAAGGGCAATTTCCGAACTGTCGCCGGCCGAGCGATCGAAGGCCGCCACGAAACGGTCGTAGCGGAATTCCGTATGCGCCGCTTCCGTTTCCGGCAACCAGTCGAAATTCGAAAGCTCAGCCGAATTGACAAGGCTCGGATTGTCGATTTCGAAACCGGAGGGCAGCAGGTCGGTCACCAGAATGCGCGACTGCCAGTTATTCTGCGGCACCACATTAAGCACCACGACATAACGCTCGTTCTGGACCACCTCGCTCGGGTTCACCTCCTCGCCATCCATGGAATAATAGGTGCGGGTGATGGTGAAGCCTTCACCGCCTGCGGCAAGTGGCTGCGCCGGCGGCGCCACCGTGGTGACGACGGCCGTGACCGGATCGGCCGAGGCATTGGCGATCTTCAAGGGTGCGGCCAGCAGTTCATCGCCGCTCATCCGCTTGCCGAAGCCGCCAGTCTGCAGATCGCCGTTCACATCGAGACGGATATCCTTGTCCTCGCCTTTCACGGCGCGGGCGGCCAGCAGCATCCATGCCTGTTCCTGGGTGCTGGTATAGGGCTTCTTTTCCCATTCCTTCGCCACCGCACCGGCAAGCTGCGGCACGACGGCCGGAACCGGACGGCTTTCGGCCGCAAGCGCAAGCGTTGCAGCACCATCACGCAGGGCCGAGCCATAATCGGCGCGGGCGAAGCTGACATTGGTTGCACGGCTTGCCATATCGAGCGAAGCGCCGAACACACTCTTCGAACGGGTCTGGTCGCCATAAAGCGAAAGGGCAGCGGCAACCTGCGCCTTGGCAAGCGGTGTGGCGAAATCGGCAAGCGCCGTATCGGCGTAATAACGCAGATCGTTGATCGCCGCCTTGCGGTTGCGCGCCAGCACATAAAGCGAATAGGCGATCTCGTTGCCGCGATCCTTGACATTGCTGTCATAGGAAAGACCGTTTTGCAGGTTGTTCAGCGCCTGCACCATGGCGGCTTCGGGCACATCGTAATTCTGCTCACGCGCCCTTGTCAGGAAGTCGCTGATATAGGCGTCGAGCCACAGATCGCCGTAACCCGGCGACCAGAGGCCGAAGCTGCCCGAACTCGACTGGAAGGACAGCACGCGGTAGATCGCCTCCTGCACGCGCTTGCGGGTATCGGGGTCTTCTGCAAGGCCGCTATCCTTTGTCAGTTCCGAAACGTAAAGCAGCGGCAAAGCGCGGCTCGTCGTTTGTTCGGCGCAGCCGTAAGGATATTTGTCCAGCATCATCACCAGCGCCGGAATATCGAAGGCGGGCGAGCGCGTGACATTGACCGCGACGGAAGAGCCGAGCAGCATGCTGTCGGCCAGAAGATCGCCATTGATCGTCAGGCTGCTATTGGGCGCGATCTTGATTTCGCGCCGCGTTGTGACGGGCAGAACGGCCGGACGCACCGGAACGTTCAGAACCTGCTCCAGTGAAAGACCGGCGGCATTGGAAACCTTGATGGTGATCGCGCCATTGCCGGGCTGTTCGCCCGTAAGCGGGACCGTCAGCGAAGACTTGCCGCCTTTCTGAAGCGCGAGAGTTTGCGACATCTCACCCTGATCGACCGTCAAGGCCGTATTGCTGGTCACATCCAGCCGGTAATCGCCGGGCTCGCCATCGGTATTGGCGATATCGAGCCGCAATTGCGAGACATCGCCGGGAGCGAGGAATTTCGGCGCGCTGGCCGTGACCACGACAGGATCGCGAATGATGGCGTCGGAGACGGCATGTCCCACGCCTGTCTTCGTCCAGGCCACCGCCATGATACGGGCCGTGCCGTTGAACTGCGGAATATCGAAGCTCACCGTCGCCTTGCCGTCTGCGTCGAGTTCGACCGGACCGGCAAAGAAGGCCACGAGCTTTTCCGTGGGTGGGCTGCCCTGAAGGGCTGCCTGCCCGCCGTCACCACCAGTGCGCAACCGGCCGGTGGCGCCGAGCGAACCGTCGATCAGGCGGCCATAGAGGTCGCGGATTTCCAGCCCCAGCCGACGCTGGCCGAAATACCATTCATCCGGCTTTGGCGGCTCATAGCGGGTAAGGTTCAATATGCCGACATCGACTGCCGCAACGATGACATAGGCCTTTTCGCCCACGCCGGCACCGGCGACGGTGATCGGAATTTCAAGCGGCTGGCGCGGCAGCGTTTTCTGCGGCGCGCCAAGCGTGACGGCAAGTTTGCGCTCGGCCGGATCGACGGCGAGCCATTTGATGCCGATGGCGCGCATCGGCATACGGCTTTCCTGCGCGTCGCCGGGACGAAATAGCGTGGCTGTCACATAAGCGCCCGCACCCCATTCCTCGGTGACGGGAATGTCGATCTCGCCGCCATCCTCGCCGATCTCGGCATTCTGCACGGCAATCAGCTTTTCCGAACCGGAAGTCACCATCAACTCGCCGGCAAAACGCGAGGAAACCTTGAGTTTGGCCGTATCGCCGATCTTGTAGCTCTGCTTGTCGAGAGCGATTTCCAGCGCATCCGGCGTTTCCGTCGAGCTTGCCTCGACATAAAAACCGGCATCGAACTCAACGCTGGAGACAGGCGCGCCATTGCCGGCGCCCTCCACTTCCAGCCGATAGCGACCCCAGGTGACAGGCACGGAAATCTCGCCGCCATTGGCATCGACGGACAAGCTGCCGGCTTCCTGCTGCTTGGTATATTCCACCGGCTCGTAACGCCAGGAATTGCCCTGACGATACCATTGATAGTTCCGCTCGACCTTGATGAGCTTCCAGTTGAGGCCGCTCATCGCCTGTTTGGCACCGTCAGCATTGACGCCGATGATGTGGAAACGGCCAACGGAATTCTGGGCGAGATCGCCGGAAAATTGCGGTTTGATACCGATGACCGGCGCTTCAGCCTTGATGGGTAGCGTCAGGGAGCGCTCCACGGCGCGGCCGCCGGCCTCGCGCATGCGCACGGTGATGTTGGCGGAAAGAAGCTGCGTTGTGGAGGGAAGGTCGGTCAGATCGATATTGAAGCTCGCCTTGCCCTCTTCGTCCAGCGCCGGCAGATCGGCAAGCGTGGTGCGGTTTTCCTCTTCGCTTTCCTCATCGGCCAGACCGAAGAAATAACCTTCGAAATCGGCGCTGGTGCGCGTCGGTTTGATGGCGACCTCGCCCTCCAGCGTCAGGCCGGCTGCGGGCGCGCCATAGAGGTAACGGCCATCGACATCGATTGCCGTTTCCGCGCCAGGGTCGATCTGTTTTGCCTTGCTCGAGAGGTCGAACTCTGTGCGGTCAGGCACGAAATCATCGACGAGGAAGCTCTTTTCGCTGATGGCAGCCGTCTTCGGATCGGTATGGATGCGCAGCGTCCAGGTGCCGCGCATGGCATTTGCCTGCAACGGCAGATCGACCGCATGGCCGCCGAGCGCCTTGCCGTCGCTGACGAAACGCCGGTCCTCGACACCATCCGGGCGCGAGAAGATGAAAGTGAGCGGCAGATCCTCGATTGCCTTGCCGTCGACATCGCGGGCAAGGGCTGCGGCATGCACGGTCTCGCCGGCGCGGTAGATGCCGCGTTCCGTCCAGCTGAACACGTCGATGGCGCCGGGGGCTGCACGGCCCGTCACGCCGCGATCCGAAAGATCGAAGCCGGCGCGGGTCATGTCGAGGAACACATAGTCGTTGTCGCCGTTGCGCGCCGTCAGAATCGCAGGCGCCTGCGCCGCCGTGCCGCGCATTAGGCCGGCTGAGAACACCGCGCGGCCGTCCGCATCGGTCTTCGCAGTGCCCAGCACCTCGTTATTCTTGGCGAGCAGCTGCAAATCCACATCTGCCAGCGGCTTGGCGCTGCCAAGTGCACGGACAAAGACATTCAGCCCATCGGTTCCGGCATAGGTGGTTATGCCGGTATCGGATACGAGGAACCATTGCGTGGCGCGCGAATCCCAGGTTTCCGGCGCGGTGCCCGGCGGTACGGCGGTCAGCACATAGATGCCGGGCTTGCGCTCGGGCAGGGCCTCATCCACCGGGAAGCTCGTCACCACATCCTTGTTGAGATCGGGCTGGATATCGATTGAGCCCTGCCAGACAAGCTCGCCAATTTCGTTTTCGATACGGTCGGCGTTGTAGCCGTCCATCTGCGTCAGAAACTGCGAGTTTGAAAGAAGCGAGGTGATGTTGCGGTCGCCGACGCGATAAAGCTTCAGGTCGGCTTTGTCGGCATTGACAGAGACGATTGGAATGCCGCGGCGCGCCGTGCCCGGCAGCACGAAATTCTCGCCGGTGAAGCGCACGCTGGCGGCACGGTCACGCACGTATATATCGAGATCGACCTGCTTTTCCAGAGGCTCTTCCACCGAAGACGGCAGGCCGGCGCGAAACGCGATCTTGTAACGCTGGCCATGGGTCAGGCCTTCCACGCAAATCTCGCTGCCCTTCGCCTCGATGGCCTTGGGCGCTGCCCCATCCAGCGTGATGAAGGAGGAGTAATCGACGCCGTTCTTCACCAGCGGCTCGGAAAACTGCACGCAGGCGCGCGGGCTGATGCTATCGGTATCCACGGTATTGTTGATGACGCGGAAACCCTGCCGCGTGCGCAGATCGGCATAGGCCGCCTTGGTCTGCGCATTGTCGGTAAGCGCAAGGCTTTCCTTATAGGCATTGAGTGCCGCGCGATAATTCTGGGTTCGCTCAAAAGCCTTCGCCAGCCGGTTCAGGGCCTCAGTACGAGCGCTGACCGTGCGGCTGAGCTGATAGGCATTGATGGCAGCGGAAGCGGCTTGTCCCGCTATCGAATAATTATCGGTGACCTGCGCGGCCTTTTCCGACAGTTCCGCCCAGAGCGCCCCATCGTCAGGTGTGATCGCAAGGGCCTGTTTATAGGTCGTGACCGCATCGGGAATATTGCCGGCGGCTGCCTGCTGGCGCGCCGTTTCCACGAGGGCTTCCAGGCCCTGTTCGCCCTCACCCTCATTTGCCGCAAGGCCGGATTTCAGCCGGCGCGCTTCCTGCTGCAGGCTGTCGATCACGAAGGACAGGCGCTGCGGCGCGCCGATATCGGCTTCCGCGGCCACTTCCACGATCTTGCCGGCAACCGCGCCGGGGAAGGCGTTCAGCTGATTGAAATCCGATTTGAGGAAGCACCATTTCACCTTGGGATTGTAGGTAAAGGCCTTGCAGGCGGTATCGCCGACGCAAATCTCGCCGCATTGCTCCAGTGAGACATTTTGCTCCGTCCTGAGATCGAAGCCGAAATAATCGCCATTTTGGGTCGTAACGACCTTGCGGGAGGGTTCCGCCGCCATGGCTGGCGGAAAAAACAGGGCGGTTGAGACCGCAACCAGCGAAATCCGGACGAGCGCGCGCAACGACATCAGTTTTCTCCCCGCAACAGACATGTCGGGCGGGACTCTGGTCAAATCCACGCATGGTTGTCAACGCATCTTCGTCAATTCGCGACACGCAATGTGCGAAGGCGGATAAGCGGGAAGCTTAGTCTTCTATTTTGCGCGCTTCGGAAATCAGCATGATCGGCACGCCATCGCGGATCGGATAAGCGAGCCTCGCGCTTTCGGAGATGAGTTCATTGCGGGCGCGGTCATAGGCAAGACGCCCTTTCGTCAAAGGGCAGACCAGAAGCTCCAGCAGCTTGGGATCGACATTGCTCATCCTGTCGTCCATGGCGGCGATCCTATTGTAGCACGTTGCCGCCCTCGCCCGATCCCTGGGCAAGAACGATCTCGGTGATGGCGATCAATGTTTCGGCCCGCGTCTTCAGGTCCGGCGCTTCCAGCAGCGCCTGTTTTTCAGCCGGTCCAAAGGGAGACATCATGGAAAGCGAATTGACGAGAACGCGATTGCCCGCCCTTTCCACGCTTTCCCAATCCGCCTCCAGCTGGTTGGCATCCAGAAACGAGCGGAATACCCGGAGCAGGTTTTCGCGGTCCACCGCATCCTCGTCATACTCGCCGGAAAGATCGGCGATGAAGGGCGCATGCCGGAAGCTGCGATAGGGTTTGCCCGCCTCCACCTCTTCCAGCAGGCGGAAACGGCACACGCCGGTGAGCGAAATGATATAACGGCCATCGCCGGTTTCGGAAAAGGACGTGATGCGGCCGAGGCAGCCGACCGCGCTAAGCGGACCGCCCTCAAGCCCCGCCTCGATGACATGCAGCGCGGGCTGCACCATGCCGATGATGCGATGGCCGGCCAAAGCCCGGTCGATCATGGCGAGATATCGAGGCTCGAAAATATTGAGCGGAAGATGGCCTTCCGGTAGAAGCAGCGCGCCCGGCAATGGAAAGACCGGCACGGTTTCCGGCAGATCGTCGTTCTTCACATATCTCGCATTTCCGACATGCATGGGAATCAAGCCCCCTGTTCACTGCTGCCCGGCCGGCGGATCAACCGCCACGGCCGGGATATGCCCGCATTACGAAAACAGTATCGCCGAAAGCTTCCTGCGGCCGGCAACGGTTGCCGGATCCTTGAAGCCCCAGGCCTCGAAAAACTCCAGAAGCTGGCGGCGCGCGCCGTCATCGTCGAAGGTCCGGTCCTTGCGCATGACGTAAAGCAGATGGTCCGCAGCCTCATCGCGCCGGCCTTGAGCATTCAGCACCTTGGCAAGCTTCACCCGCGCCTCGTGACGATCGGGATCGAGCGCAAGCTCGCGCTCCAGCGCCACGGGGTCGCCGATTTTACGGGCTTCCTCATATTGCGCGATCTTTTTCGAAACGAGCTGAATACCCGCATCCTCATTGAGTTCCGCGGGCAGCGAAGAGAGCAGTTCGCTTGCCCGCTCATATTGACCGGCGGCGATCATGCATTCCGCGATACCGGCAATCGCTGCCGGATTTTCCGGATCGGCCTGCATGACGGCGCCGAAAAGCTGCGCCGCGCCGTTGAAATCGCCATCCGCCAGAAGCTGCTTCGCTTCCGTCAGAACAGCCTCGATCTCGGCCTTGGGATCGCCCGCGTCAGGCCCGGCGATCTTCTCAATGAACTGCTTGATCTGGCTTTCCGGCACGGCACCCATGAAGCCATCCACCGGCCGGCCGTCGGCAAAGGCGACGATTGCCGGAATGGACTGGATGCCGAGCTGGCCGGGGATCGACGGGTGGTCGTCAATATTCAGCTTCACGAGCTTCACGCGGCCATTCGCCTCGTTGATGACCTTCTCGAGCACCGGCGTCAGCTGCTTGCACGGACCACACCAGGGCGCCCAGAAATCCACCAGAACCGGCTGGCGGCGCGATTCCTCAAGAACGTCCCTGGAGAAACCCGCCGTCGTGGTGTCCTTGATGTGGCCGGAGGCCGCACCGTTCAGCTCGCCATTATGATGGGCGCTTGCGGTCATCTGCCCGCTATAGGAACCGCCGTAAGGATTATTTTCGCCGCTCATGCCGGTCTCCCGTAAACCTCTGTCATATGTCTTATTTGAAGCAAAGATCGTATCTCACTCGGTGACTTTCAAGACAAGCGGCGCATGTCCGGTTGCCTCGAGAAAGCGAATGAGATCCGTGGACGCGATCGTTGTCGTCTGGTCGTTGGAAAGCGGATGGCCATTGACCAGCTCGTTTTCCAGAAGCCCGCTGTCGAGCACGAAGGTGACCTGCCTGTCGGTGTCGTTGATGGCTCCGAACACCGTCACCGAGCCCGGCGCGACGCCCAGATATTCAAGCATCTTTTCCGGTTTGCCAAAGGACACGCGGCTTGCCGCACCGATGGTCTTGTGAACGCTTTTCAGATCGACGACCGCATTTTCCTCAACGGTCAGAACGAAATACTGATCCTTCTTGTCCTTTACAAAGAGGTTCTTTGTATGGCCGCCGGGAATGAGGTCGCGCAGCGACTGGGATTCGGCGACGGTAAACACCGGTTCATGCTGCTTCGTGGTGTGGGAAATGCCGAGTCCGTCGAGAAACTCGAACAGCTCCGATGCCGTCTTTCGGGAATTTTCCGCCATATCCTGCCACCTGCCTCTGCCGATTCCACTATCCTTGTTTCCTGATTAAGCGGGCAACCGACGCTTGGCAACGCAGGAAAAAACCGCGGGATGAAAAATTCTCAATCATTTCCGCCGCTTGTCGCATTTCTCAAAGAAAT
Source organism: Agrobacterium sp. LR_9 (assembly GCF_041954855.1). Taxonomy (NCBI): domain Bacteria; kingdom Pseudomonadati; phylum Pseudomonadota; class Alphaproteobacteria; order Hyphomicrobiales; family Rhizobiaceae; genus Agrobacterium; species Agrobacterium sp. LR_9. The sequence goes on along the minus strand of NZ_JAVAYA010000006.1, from coordinate 254,500 downwards.
TTTCGCGTTTTTGTCATTTCCCTGTTGCATTCCAAAATCGATTGAGCGATATAGCGCCCGTCGCCGCTTGGCGGCCCACGGTTCAGCGAACTACCCCGGACCGGTGGATTTGAGCGGGTGTAGCTCAGGGGTAGAGCACAACCTTGCCAAGGTTGGGGTCGAGGGTTCAAATCCCTTCGCCCGCTCCAAACTTCCCTAAAGATAGAATCATCATCAAAGTATCGTCGTTCGCGCGTGTCGCATCGTTCCGTGTCGTGCGGCTTGAAACTCGGCCTGCGCAGCCCTTGTCGGCAAGGTGCGACGGAAATTATTCCGCAAGTGGAACTTATGACGAAGATGTCCGTTTCAGACCCGAGGCTCCTAACCTCAGTTCCCCTCTGATTGCCCGCCATGAGCGGGCATTTTTTTGCCGGTGTCGCTGGAACAGCTTATGTGCACAGCACGTTCTCCTGCGTTGTTCAACGTGGGGAAGAGCCATGTCCGCACATCCTGGAAGAATTCTCTTGATTGCCGCAGTCGCGACCTTGTCGATACCCGGCATATCGCCTGCCGCCGATATGACGGTTTATCGTGAGGAACGGGTTTCACCGCACAAAGCACATTATCGACCGCAGCGGATCGAAAATACCTATTCCAATTCCGCGGAAATGCGCTGCACCGAAAATATCGTGTCCTATCGCTCCCCTTACGAACGGCACACGGAACAGGTCACGCTCTGCCATCCGCCACTAAACTGGCGAACCGGGCCATCAACCGCAACAATATGGTCGCCTTGATCTTGCCATAATTCATTCAATGTGCTTTTGTGCAGCCGCCCTTGTGGGAGGGGGTAAAGGTTGAGGCCCGCTGGCTGCGTTTTGGCAGTAAGCGGGTTTCCCTTTTTTTGGGCATAACTTACCGGCAGGCACCATCGGATCCATTGTTTCTCCGGCTCGGAAAATCAATGAAACATGGGCGCATAATCGTTCGGTTTGGATTTTTCGCATGAAGGAAAGTGGTAGCGGGAGAGGGACTTGAACCCCCGACACGCGGATTATGATTCCGCTGCTCTAACCACCTGAGCTACCCCGCCACAGGGGAAACGTGACAGTCATGTGACCGGCCGTTCCATCAGGATGAGCGGCTTATAAGGTGCCGCTCCCCAAAGTGTCAAGCGCAAGATGCGCAAAAAATTCGCTTTCCGCATCGCTGCAAAAAGCGAATGGTTTCAGGCGGCAACCGGCTTTTCCAGAAGCGCCTTCAGCGACGCCTCGGCTTCCGCCGAGCGTTCCGACCGTTCGATGAAACCGCCGCCGTAAACGCGGGCATCGGCCCCCGGTGCGGAATAAAGCACGCAGGCCTGACCGGGAGCGACACCGGCCTCTCCGGTCATCAGGTCCACATAGATACCGTTTTCGTCCGCATGCAGCATCGCCTCCGTCGGCGGGCGGGTGGAGCGCACCTTGGCGAAACAGGCAAAGCCCTGCCCGGCATCGCTCGTCAGCTCGCCGTCACCCAGCCAGTTCATGTCACGCAGATAGACCCGGCGAGTTTCCAGCGCTTCGCGCGGGCCAACGATGACCCGGCGGCCGCGTGCATCGAGATGCACGACATAAAGCGGCTCCCCCGTCGCGACACCAATGCCGCGGCGTTGGCCGATCGTGTAATGCACGATACCATCGTGGCGGCCGAGCACACGCCCGTCGAGATGGACGATATCGCCCGCCAATGCTGCATTCGGCTTCAGCTTGTTGATGATATCGGTATATTTGCCCTGCGGCACGAAACAGATGTCCTGGCTGTCAGCCTTCTTGGCGACGACCAGCCCCATATCTTCCGCCAGAGCGCGCGTCTCGGCCTTGGAGAGGCCACCGAGCGGAAAGCGCAGATAATCGATCTGCTCCTGCGTCGTGGCGAACAGGAACCAGCTCTGGTCACGGTCGCTATCGATCGGCCGATAAAGCGCACGCCGCCCCGGCTGACCGGAAACGGGATTGGGACGCGAACGAATATAATGACCGGTCGCCAGCGCATCGGCGCCCAGTTCCTGCGCGGTGGCGAGCAGATCGGCGAATTTTACCGTCTGGTTGCAGGCCACGCAGGGGATCGGCGTTTCACCCATCGCATAGGCTTCGGCAAAGGGGTTGATGACGGTTTCGCGGAACCGCGCTTCGTAATCCAGCACATAATGGGGAATGCCGAGCGTTTCGCAGACCCGGCGCGCATCGTCTATATCCTGCCCCGCGCAACAGGAGCCGGCGCGGTGCACGGCAGCTCCGTGGTCATAAAGCTGGAGGGTAATGCCGAGGACATCATAGCCCTCGCGCTTGAGGATACCGGCCACCACCGAAGAATCGACGCCACCGGACATGGCGACAACGATCCGGGTATCTTCCGGCCTCTTGTCAAAATCGAGCGTATTCACGTTTTTTCCCATCGTCAGTCATAACGGGGGTAAAGGCCCCGCCGCCTGTCGGTCATCCGCCGCGAGAAACCTGGCCGTCAATCGGGCCGTCCTGTCTCGTCATCCTGCGGATTTAAGGGCTGCATATAGAAAGGAATGGCCGCGCACGCAAGTACGGGGCGGAAAACCGCCCCGCAAAGCCGTCAGATTCGGGCTGGGACCGGCCCTCAGGCGCCGGCCGTCTTCTGGCCGCTGCTGCCGAACCACTTGTCGCGCTCCCGCCACAGGGCTGGCAGGGCCAGCAATCCGATAGCCGTGAAGGCGATCAGGGTCTTGTTGAGCTGCGACAGTTCCGCTGTGCGGCCATCGAGATAATAGACACCATAGACGATGGCCACGTGCCAGACATAGACCTGAAGCGAATGGCGGCCGAGCAATTGCAGGAACTTCAGCGACAGCACCCAGATGACGCCCTCGGCGATGGAGCGCACGAGCGGACGATGATGCTTCGGACCTGCGATCACCAGCCAGGTCAGGCCGACGCCGACGGCGAGGAAGTTGATGAGATAGACCGGACCGAAATCGGCGCGGATTTCCATGGTGGAGAATTTGCCCATCATGAATTCCGGCATCAGGCCCCAGGCTGTGGCGATGCGCAGCGGCATGAAGAACAGGCAGATGACGAGCGCCGCTTTCGGCAGCCACGTATGCTCAGGCGAGAAGATCGCCTTCCACGGAATGCGGTTCTGCGCCGTCATCGCGCCCATCACCAGCGCTGAATAGAATACGAGCTGCCAGCCGAGCAGGTTGAAGCTGACGCGAATGCCCTGCTCGTCCGCACCCTTCACGAGTTCGTTGAGCGGGGTCGTCACGATCTGCTGCAGGCCGAGCTGACCGGCCATCCAGACCAGCAGGGAGCCGGCCATGACATAGGCCCACTTGCCATCCAGGCAGAGCTTCACCAGCACCGGCGCAAAGATCATGTAGACGATATATTGCGGCAGAATATCCATGAAGGTCGGCTGGAACAGGAATGTCGCGATCGCCGCCAGTCGCAACGGATCATCGAACGACGTCATGCCGAGCCAGTTGTACCAGATATAGGGTGCATGCGGGATGACCATGCGGAAGAACAGCACGGCGATGACGAGACCCATCGCGTAACGATAAAGCTCCAGCGCCCGGTTCCAGATCATCTGTTTACCGGCATCATAGCCGTATTTCATCATCTTGCGCGCATAGACCATCCCGATCAGCAGGCCGGACAGGAACACGAAGCCCTGCGCGTCCTCGACAAAGGCAAACTGCCGGTGATTGATTTCCACCAGCCAGAAGCCGCCGGCAAACACCAGATGGTTGATCAGCATGAAGACGAGGAAGTAACCACGCATCCCGTCGATCAGGTCAAAGCGTTTCATCTCGATAGCTCTCCGTTCTCGCAGGGCCTGCATTGCCCAGCCACCCAGCCCGGCTTGGGAGGGGCCGGGGATTGGATTGTCAACGCTGTTTTGCGCCTGAGGTTCCCTTTCCAAAGCGGTTTAGAACCGGCACAAAAAGTCACATTGACGTGTATGCATTCTGGTTAGGATGCAGGGACTGAACGCCGGATGAATAAAAAAAGGCAATTCCGTGAAGCGGATGAGCCATGCGCGGGCAACATGCCGCGACAGGCAGCGCTCAAAGCGTTGCATAGCAGGGCGAAACGGAATTCACCGCCGATGAGCGGTGGAGATATCACCCGTTAGATTTATCAGTCGTTTTTTTGACCGCATCTTTCCGCCCCTTTTGCGGAGCGAGCCTCGGCGTGACCATGCCCTCTGGAAGCGAGACGAACAAAGGCCCGGCGGTCGCCAAACCGCCGGGCCTTTATCCGTTAAACACGCTCCGATTCGTCAGGCAGCGGCCTGAATAGCGGCCACCTGCCAGTTGTCGTTTCCGGGGCGGCGAACGAAGGTCCACATTTCCACCGCTTCAGAAGGCTGGTGCTCGTCGCCTTCGATCACCTTGCCGGAGGTGCGGTCGCGCATCACGTCAATGGCGGAGTAGCGCATCGCCACCGTTGCATAGTCCTGGCCCTCTTCGTGCCATGCTTCGGCAACATCGCCCTGTAGCAGCGTCACATCGCGCACGTCGTTTTTCACGCCGCTGGTGGCGTTGTCGCTCAGTTCTTCTGCGAGGTAAGACATGGCTTCCGGCGTCGTCAGCTTGCGCAATGTGCCGTAATCCTCGGCGGCATAGGCGGCCTGCACGTCTTCCAGCATTTTCTGGAAAGTTTCGAGATCGCCCTGGGTGATGCCGATTTCATCGCCTTCCGACATGGCGTTGGCATGAGGCGCAGGCTTTGCCGTTGCGGCAGTGGCGGCCACACCGCCCGCAGCGCCGGCCAGCGCGCCGATCTTCGGAATCTTGAACGAGGAAGCGGCAGAACCCGCCTGCGAACCGCCATTATAGGAGGAACCGGAATGATCCGTGCGCTGCGACCCGCCGGCCGAGCCATAAGCGGGCTGGCCCTTGCGGCGCGAGGCGAAGAAACGCATGGCGAGCATCACCAGACCACCGATAAGCAGTACCTGCATCAGCATGCCGAAGAAACCGGCCATACCGCCAAAACCGCCGCCCATCAGCATGCCGAACAGACCGCCCATCAACAGGCCGCCCATCAAACCACCCATCATGCCGCCGAACAGGCCGCGATTCTGCTGCGGCGCCTGCGCGCCCGGACGGGCCGGCTGAGCAGCACTCGGCGCTGCCTGATTAGTGTTGGGCGTCATGCTGCGGTTGATAGGCGCGGTCTGGCCGGGTGCAGTGCTGGTCGAAGGCGGAGCGGAATAGGTCCGCGTGCCGCGGCTGCCGAAACCGCCGCTGGCGCGACGCGCTTCTGCCATATCAACCGCCACGAAAGACACCGCGATACCAAGCGCGGCGACTGCGAACAAACCCTTGAAGCGCCGAAAGGCAGCAAACATCGTTATCTCCTGTTGGCCGCCCTCCCATGAGCGGCATGTCAGCAGGCGATATAGCAACTCATGATCATCATTTTTAGACCACTCGGCTTAAATTTTTTGTGATATGCAACCAATGCGATAGTCGCCCGTATTTTGCGACGAAACAGACACTGGAAAAACGAAAAACCCGGCACAGGGTTTCCCCTGCGCCGGGCCTTATTGTCCCCTTGGGAGGAACGATAAGATCAGTCGACGTTGAAGGTCAGCGGCTTGACCTGGCGGATTGCCGGGTTGGCGCGCAGCTTGTCCAGCACGGTTTCGGAAACCGGGCCGTCGACATACAGCAGCGCGATGGCGTCGCCGCCTTCCTTTTCACGGCCGAGCTGGAAGTTGGCGATGTTAACGCCAGCCTCGCCGAGCGTGGTGCCCATGAAGCCGATCATGCCGGGAACGTCGGTGTTGGTGATGTAGATCATGTGCGATCCGACATCGGCATCCATGTTGATGTTCTTGATCTGGATGAAGCGCGGCTTGCCATCCGAGAACACCGTGCCGGCAACCGAGCGGATCTGGTTTTCCGTCTTGACCGTCAGCTTGATGTAGCCGTCGTAAACGCCGGTCTTGTCGCGCTTGACCTCGGAGAGGATGATGCCCTTTTCCTTGATCATGACCGGGGCCGAAACCATGTTCACGTCCGCAACCTGGCTGCGGATCAGGCCGGCCAGCAATGCACTGGTCAATGCCTTCGTGTTCATGCTGGCGGTTGCGCCGTCATAAAGGATTTCGATTTCCTTGGTGGCGCTTTCCTGCACCTGACCGACGAAAGAGCCGAGAACATCCGCCAGACGGATGAAGGGCTTCAGGCGGGGTGCTTCCTCAGCCGTGATGGACGGCATGTTGATGGCGTTGGAAACCGCACCCTTGACGAGGTAATCCGACATCTGCTCGGCAACCTGAAGGGCAACGTTTTCCTGCGCTTCCGTGGTCGAAGCGCCAAGATGCGGCGTGCAGACGACGTTCGGCAGGCCGAAAAGCGGGCTCTCGGTGGCTGGCTCGACTTCGAACACGTCGAAACCGGCGCCGGCGACATGGCCGGACTTGATGGCATCGGCAAGTGCCGCTTCATCCACCAGACCGCCACGGGCGCAGTTGACGATACGAACGCCCTTCTTGGTCTTGGCGAGGTTTTCGGCATTGAGGATGCCGCGTGTCTTGTCGGTCATCGGCACATGCAGGGTGATGAAATCGGCCTGGGCCAGAAGCTCTTCCAGCTCAACCTTGGTGACGCCCATTTCCTGCGCGCGTTCCGGAGACAGGAAGGGGTCATAGGCCAGAACATGCATCTTGAGGCCGAGTGCACGCGAGCAGACGATGGAGCCGATGTTGCCGGCGCCGATTACGCCGAGCGTCTTGCCGGTAATTTCGACACCCATGAATTTCGACTTTTCCCACTTGCCGGCCTGCGTGGAGCTGTCGGCTGCCGGAAGCTGGCGGGCAACTGCGAACATCAGCGCAATCGCATGTTCTGCCGTTGTGATGGAGTTGCCGAAAGGCGTGTTCATGACGATGATACCGCGGCGCGAGGCGGCCGGAATATCGACATTGTCGACGCCGATGCCGGCGCGGCCGATGACCTTGAGGTTGGTCGCAGCCTCGATCAGCTTTTCGGTTGCCTTGGTGGCGGAGCGGATGGCGAGACCATCGTAGTTGCCGATGATTTCGGCAAGCTTGTCCTTGTCCTTGCCGAGCTTCGGCTGGAAATCGACTTCGACGCCACGATCGCGGAAGATCTGGACGGCGGTTTCCGACAGTTCGTCGGATACGAGTACGCGAGGTGCCATGGTTCACGGGCTCCTTGAAAAGCGGTGCAGTTTTGAAAGCGGGGAATGTGCGGCCCTGCATCAGCGCAGGGCCGGTACAAAAATCAGGCGGCAGCCTTGGAAAGGGCTGCCTTCTGCGTCTGGTAGGCCCAGGCGAGCCAGGGCATGACGGCTTCCATATCCGCCGTCTCGATGGTGGCGCCGGCCCATATGCGCAGGCCGGACGGGGCGTCACGGTAAGCGCCGATATCGAGGGCGACATTTTCCTTTTCGAGCAGGGCGACAACGCCCTTGGCGAAATCGGCCTGTGCGGCGGCATCCAGCGCCTGTACCTCGGGATCAACGATCTTCAGGCAAACGGAGGTGTTGGAGCGGGTTTCCGGCTTGACGGCCAGGTTGGCGATCCAGTTATTCTTCTCGATGAAGTCGTAAATGACCTTGGCATTGGCATCGGCACGGCCGATCAGCGCCTTGAGGCCGCCGAGGTTCTTCGCCCACAGCAGCGCATCGATATAGTCTTCAACGCAGAGCATGGACGGCGTGTTGATGGTTTCGCCGGTGAAGATGCCTTCGATCAGCTTGCCGCCGGAAACCATGCGGAAGATTTTCGGCAGAGGCCATGCCGGCGCGTAGCTCAAGAGACGCTCGACAGCCCGGGGCGAAAGAATGATGACGCCATGGCCGCCCTCACCGCCCAGAACCTTCTGCCAGGAGAAGGTGACGACGTCGAGTTTCGTAAAATCCATGTCCTGTGCGAAGGCCGCCGAAGTGGCGTCGCAGATGGTCAGACCCTTGCGGTCAGCCGGGATGAAATCGGCATTGGGAACGCGAACGCCGGAGGTGGTGCCGTTCCAGGTGAAAACCACATCGCGGTCGAAATCGACTTCGGCAAGGTTCGGCAGCAGGCCATAATCGGCCTCGAATTTGCGGACGTCCTTCAGCTTCAGCTGCTTGACGACGTCGGTGACCCAGCCTGCGCCGAAGCTTTCCCAGGCGAGCATATCGACGCCGCGTTCACCGAGCAGCGACCAGAGCGCCATTTCAACGGCGCCGGTGTCGGATGCGGGAACGATACCGATGCGATAATCGGCAGGAACGTTCAAAACTTCACGGGTGAGATCGATGGCCTGCTTCAGCTTGGCTTTGCCAACCTTGGCGCGATGCGAGCGACCGAGCGGCGCATCAGAGAGAGCATCTAGCGACCAACCGGGACGCTTCGAGCAGGGACCAGAGGAAAAATGCGTATTGCCCGGACGGACGTCCGGCTTCACGATATCTGTCATTTGACTACCCTTCCAGATAGGCGCTCCACGTTAGGGTGGAGTGTCCTGACGCCGTTGCTATTCCTCTGGCCGATCCCAGTCAAGCGGAATATGTCGCTACGCAGAAGAATTTTGGTCCATATGCGTCATGCCCCGTGTCAGATGCCGGTAAAACAAAACCGCCCGCACCCGGAGGATGCGGACGGTCTGAAACTACCAGCTGGGCGTGACGTTTATTTATAAACGGCAGGCTGCAGAGGAATATCGGCGGGCGGCATGTATTGTGCGGTATCGCAGCCATTGAAGACATAACGGCCGCCGACGCGCACTTCATGCGAATAAAGGCCCTTGTCACGGCCCGGACCGCCATTGTTTTCGTACCCGAACATATCGCCCTTGTTGATATGGCGGAAACGGTAGCCGATGTCGGCCTTCAGGTTACAGGTGACATCGATGGAGGCACCAGCCATCAGGGCGTAAGCGAAACGCCACTTGCCCTTGCCGCCATGTTCGGTGGTCGGGTCGCAACCGAGACCATTGGTGCTGCACGAGGTATTGCGCAGCTTGTCCCATTTGACATAGGAGCCGCCGATACCACCGCCGACATACGGCGTGACGCGGCCATAGGTGCCAAGATCGACATAGGCGTTCGCCATGAGCGTATAGGCTCTGAGCGAACTAAGATCGGTAGAGACGCATCCACCTGAGGGCGAAACACCGCAACCGCCGCTCGTGGAACCGCGGAAATCCGACTTACCCATATAGTCGAAGGTCACGTCACTGCGGAAATAGTTGTTGAACTGATAACCGACGCCGGCGCCGATGACATAGCTGTCCTTGATCGTCGCGGTATCGAAATCCGCGAGATAACCACCCGGACCACCCTGATAATAGTGAGCACCGCGTAGCTTGTTGAAGGAATAACCGACGTCGCCGCGCAGATACCAGCCGCTCGCCTGGGTAACAGTAACCTCGGGTGCATCGACATAGGCCGGTGCGGGCTCGGCTTGATAAAGATCGGCAGCGATAGCGCTGGTACCGGTCAGCAGGACGGCCAGAAATCCGGCCAGGGCGTTTTTCATGACTTCCACTCCAGAAGAGGCACGTGCGGTTTCGGCAGCAGATGCCAGTGAACTGTTCAGTCATGGAGATTGACGTAAAATGGTTAAGTCCCGATTAACCACGATCATTCACTATATTTATTAGGAAATACTCAAAGAAAAAGCCGGCTGCAGAGCCGGCTTTTTGGGCGTTACTGTCTCGAAGGCTCACGCCGCCGAGCGGGCATTGGCGATGACGCCGACGAGATCATTGACGATCTGCTCCACCTTCGCACTGTCGTCGCCTTCCGCCATGACGCGGATCAGCGGCTCCGTACCGGAGGGGCGAATAACGAGGCGGCCATTATTGGCCAATGCGCTTTCCGCATCCGCAATTGCCTGCTGCACAACAGGGTTTTCCAGCGGCTTGCCGCCGGAGATACGGACATTCTTCAAAAGCTGCGGCACCGGCTCGAACTTGCGGCAGACTTCGCTGACCGTGAGGCCGGAGCGCTTGACCTTGGCGAGAACCTGCAAGGCCGCGACAAGACCATCGCCCGTCGTACCGTAGTCCGACAGCACGATATGGCCGGACTGCTCGCCGCCGACGTTGAAATTGTGGTTACGCATGTGTTCGACGACATAACGGTCGCCCACCTTGGTACGGGCGAGGGTGAGGCCCTTGTCGCCCAGGAAGCGTTCCAGCCCGAGATTCGACATGACGGTCGCCACGATACCGCCACCGCGCAGCGTGTTGTCGGCAGCCCAGCTATCGGCGATGACGGCCATCAGCTGGTCGCCATCGACGATCTCGCCGCGCTCATCAACGATGATGACGCGATCCGCATCGCCATCGAGCGCGATGCCGATATCGGCCCGTACTTCATGCACCTTCTTCTGCAGCGCTTCCGGGTGGGTGGAGCCGCATTCCAGATTGATATTGATGCCGTTCGGCTCATTGCCGATGGTGACGACTTCCGCGCCGAGTTCCCAGAGCGCAGCGGGCGCCACCTTGTAGGCCGCGCCATTGGCGCAGTCGATGGCGATCCGCAGTCCGCTCAGGGTCACATCACGCGGCAGGGTACGCTTGACGAATTCGATATAACGATAGATGTCGCCATCCACACGCTTGGCGCGACCAATCTCGCTCGGCTTGGCCAGCTGCGCATAGATATCCTTGTCGAGAAGGTCTTCAATCTCCAGTTCCAGCTCATCGGAAAGCTTGTAACCATCCGGTCCGAAAAGCTTGATGCCGTTATCGGAAAATGGGTTGTGAGAGGCCGAGATCATGACGCCGATATCGGCGCGCAGCGAGCGGGTCAGCATGGCGACGGCCGGCGTCGGGATGGGGCCAAGGAGGAATACATCAAGGCCGGCTGCGGTGAAGCCGGCAACCAGAGCGTTTTCCAGCATATAACCGGAAAGACGCGTATCCTTGCCGATGACGACGCGATGGCGATGATGGCCACGGCGGAAAATCGTCCCGACGGCAATGCCCACCCGCATCGCCAGATCAGGCGTCATGGGAAAGACGTTCGATTGTCCGCGGATACCATCGGTTCCGAAATAACGGCGTGCCATTTGAACTCCAAATCTTTTCCAGCATTCCGGCAAAAGCTGAAACAGCCGGAAGCGTTTTTGGCTAGATGCCACAAACCACGATAAACAGCACGTAAATTAGCGCAAAAATGGCTTATATCTTGTTACCAAAATGAAAAGGCCACCCGGAAACCCGGATGGCCTTTTACAATTTTTAGCTTGCGCGAACGATCAATGCGGCTGCGGCTCCATGCCGCCTTCGGCCTCGCCGTCGCCCTTTGCTTCGCCGTCACCCTTCACTTCACTGGGGCCATCCTTCTTGGTGCCTGCCTTCGGCACTGCCGAACCACGGCTGCCCGGAGAATCGTCACCCAGATCGCGGGCGGGCTTCTCGCCCTTCAGCAGGGCCTTGATCTCGTCGCCGGTCAGGGTTTCGTATTCAAGCAGACCCTCGGCAATCGCAACGAAACCATCGTGGTTTTCCGTCAGGATGCGGCGGGCCTCGCCGTAAGCCTCGTCGATCAGGCGACGAACTTCCGTGTCGATAGTCTGGGCCGTCGCCTCGGAGACGTTCTTCGACTGCGAGACGGAATGGCCGAGGAAGACTTCCTGCTGGTTTTCACCATAGGACACCTGGCCAAGAGCATCGGAGAAGCCCCATTGCGTGACCATGGCGCGGGCAAGCTTGGTGGCCTGCTCGATATCCGAAGACGCGCCGGAGGTGATGTTTTCCTTGCCGAAGGTCAGCTCTTCGGCAACGCGGCCACCCATCATGATGACGAGGCGCGATACCATCCACTTGTAGCTCATGGAGTAACGGTCGCCTTCCGGCAGCTGCATGACCATGCCGAGCGCGCGGCCACGCGGGATGATCGTCGCCTTATGCAACGGATCGGCCACGGCAACCTTCAGCGCGGTGATGGCATGACCAGCTTCATGATAGGCGGTCAGCTTCTTTTCGGCCTCGGTCATGGCGGAAGAGCGGCGCTCCGCACCCATCATGATCTTGTCCTTGGCGTCTTCGAATTCCTGCATGGTGACCACGCGCTTGTTGCGGCGGGCAGCCATGAGGGCAGCTTCGTTGACGAGGTTCATCAGGTCCGCACCCGAAAAACCGGGGGTACCACGGGCCAGAACCTTAAGGTCGACATTCGGCGCCAGCGGCACGTTGCGGATATGCACCTTGAGGATGCGCTCGCGGCCGACAATATCCGGGTTCGGCACAACGACCTGACGGTCGAAACGACCGGGACGCAGAAGTGCGGGGTCGAGAACGTCGGGGCGGTTGGTGGCGGCGATGAGGATGATGCCTTCATTCGCCTCGAAACCGTCCATCTCGACCAGCAGCTGGTTCAGCGTCTGCTCGCGTTCGTCGTTACCGCCGCCAAGACCGGCGCCACGATGGCGACCGACGGCGTCGATTTCATCGATGAAGATGATGCAGGGCGCGTTCTTCTTGGCCTGCTCGAACATGTCACGCACACGGCTTGCGCCGACGCCGACGAACATTTCCACGAAATCCGAACCGGAAATGGTGAAGAACGGCACGTTGGCTTCGCCGGCGACGGAACGCGCGAGAAGCGTCTTACCGGTACCCGGAGGGCCGACCAGCAGCACGCCGCGCGGGATTTTACCGCCGAGGCGCTGGAACTTCTGGGGATCACGCAGGAATTCCACGATTTCCTCGAGGTCCTGCTTGGCTTCGTCCACGCCTGCAACGTCATCGAACGTCACGCGGCCATGGGCTTCCGTCAGCAGCTTGGCCTTGGATTTGCCAAAGCCCATCGCACCACGCGAGCCGCCCTGCATCTGCCGCATGAAAAACAGCCAGACGCCGAGAATGAGGAACATCGGCAAAAGCGTGCCGAGATAGCTCAGGAAACCGGAGGAACCGTCGCTTTCGGGACGCGCCACGATGGTCACGTTCTTGCTCTGCAAGCGCTCCATCAGACTGTCATCGATGACGGGGGAATAGGTCTGAAAGGCCGTGCCGTTTTCGGTATAGGTTCCGAGAACCCGGTTACCGGTGACGGTCACGTCGCGAACTCGCCCGGAATCCACATCGCGAAGAAACTGGGAATACGGAATTTCCCGAGAACCCGTTTGCGTCGGCGATGTCTGGAACATGCTGAACAATGCGATCAGCAAGAGGGCAATCACGGCCCATAAGGCGAAATTTCTGAAATTTGGGTTCATCGAACTCCCCGAACTCACACGGACAAATTTGCTGCCCGCTATAATGTGCCCCTAACATAAGGACGACATCTCCCGTTGCCAAGGCGAACGGCGTTATCTGATGCGTTTTGGTGTAAAAACTATTCCAAGGCAATTCACGAAAAAGAGGCCGGATTTAAACCGGGGGCTGTGGGTAAGCCGGGCGGCCGAATAAATTGGCGATTGCATTCGCCAACTCAAGGTCGAAACGCGACAGGAACAGATCGAAAGGTGCGAGCCTCGGCGTGACGGTTACGGCCTCGGCCCGCGAACCCGGCTCATCGGCCGCTGCGGCAATTTGCGGCAGCCCCGCAATCGCCTGTTTCGCCACCCCGGCCGGTACCGACGGAAAAAGCGAAGCCGCTTCCGCAGCATCGCTCGCCCTGCGCGCTTTGACGTGGACTGGAAAAGCCGATCCGTTCTTCACGAGGAAACGATTGTCCCACAGTCTCTGTTCATGTGCGCCAATATCAAGCTCCGGCAGATTTCGCTGCTCACGGAACATATAAAGCCCGTCCCGCCGGCGATCGAGCAGGACGCGACCGACCGTCAGTCGCCCAAGTTCAGCCGTTTTGAGAAACAGCAGAACGCGCGCCATGCTGCTTGCGGCCGGAAAATATGCCCTCCCCCCAAGGGTTGCGATCAGCGCCGCCAACCCATGCCGGAACTCGGGAAGATCGGGATTGACGCCATCGCCGGCCAATCTGGCGAGCGCAGCATGGAAAACCTGTGTATGCCCCCGCAGAAAAGCAGCCGTTGTTTCGGAAAGCGCCTGCCTTTTGAGAGAGGTTTCCACATCGATCCGGACAGGAGAGACGGGAAGCGCCTGCCGTACACGCACCCTTTCATATCGGGTATTTTCATTGCTCGGATCGTCAAACCAACCGCGCGAGCGGGAGGACACATAGCCACGGATCGCCTGCCTCTCACACATCAGGAACGGCCGCATGATCCAGTGGCGGCCATCGTATAAGACCGCATCCGCCATGCCGGAGAGACCGAGATTGTCAGAGCCGCCGCTGCGGGCAGCGCGCATCGCCACGGTTTCGCGCTGGTCGCCGACCGTATGTCCCGTCACGACAAGATCGGCGCCCGTCTCGCGGGCGACCTCGGCAATCAGGCGGTAGCGGGCAAGCCGGGAGGCTTCGGAAAGGCCCGAGGCCGGTTTGATGCCGTCCCATCGGCGGGTAACGTGGGGGATGCCTAGCTCGGCGCAGAGCATCGCCACCTTGCGCGCCTCATCGGCGGATTCCGCTCTCAGCGCATGGTCTATGGTGACAGCGGAAAGGCGCAAGCCATCCCGATCCGTCTCCGCCATTGCCTCATGCAAGGCCAGCAACAGACCGGTGGAATCACTGCCTCCGGAGATTGCGACGAGCATATGGGCTGGTGTGTGGAGATTTTTGACAAAAGACCTTGCCGCCGCGAGCGGCGCAACAGTCTTTTCGTTCAGAATGCGGGCATCAACCGGCATGGAAATACCCGCCACGGCAGGGAAAAATCAGCAGCTCAGCCGTTTCTGTTCGCTGGCAACCTTGCTCAGCACAGTCTTGGAAGCATTGGGATAACGCTTCGGCACCTCGCGCAGCGTGGCGCAGGCGGTTTCGGTATTGTCGAGAGCGGCAAGCGACATGCCGAGCTTCATCAGCATTTCCGGCGCCTTCGGCGATTTGCCATAGGCCTGATGGCCGTTCAGGAAGGTCTTTGCGGCCTCATTGAACTTGCCCTGGGAATATTGCGCTTCGCCCAGCCAGAAGCTCGCATCGGCGGCCTTCGTGCCCTTGGGATAACCCTGCAGATATTGCTGGAACCCCTGTTCCGCCAGCTTGTAGTCACCGGAAAGAACATGGCCGTAAGCGGCCTGATAAATATCGCCTTCGCTGGTAAGCGCCGCCGTATTCACCGGATCCGTCTTGCGTTGGCTATTGCCCGTGCTGACGCCCGGAAGGCTGGCAGAGGAATTATTAGCGCCTTGATTCAACGTGCCGCCAACCGGCATTCCCTTGGAATCAAGCTCGATGGAGCCGAGCGTCGTCTCTCCCGGTGCGCCTGTCGGAGCGGTGGAGGGAGCAGACGAAGAAACGGAAGCGCCACCCTCGGGTGGCGTTTCGATGATCGTTGCAACGTCGTCGGTCGGCGGTGAGGCCGGATTGACCGGACTGGCTTCCGCCTTCTTTTTCGGCGCAGCGGTCGGGCTTGCACCCTTGCCGCCGGCATTACCGCTCTCCAGTTCCTGGAAGCGGAACTCATTGTCTTCCTGCGCCTTGCGGATCGTTTCCTGCATCTGCAGAAGCTGGAAGCTCATTTCCTCGATACGGCCGTTGAGTTGCCGGATCTGTTCTTCAAGCTGCTGAACCCGATAGGCTTCATTGGCCTGAACCCGGACGACCGGGGGCTGCTGAGAGTTGATCGTGCCGAAGCTACCCCCCGCACCGAACAGCGGACCCGAAACGGCGATGCCGCTCAAGCCGGTGCAGGCTGCAAGCCCCAGCATTCCCGCCACGACAAGTTTCTTCATCTCATTCGTCCTGCCCTAACTGATTTGCACCGGAATGGCGCAAGCCGGATTTTTTCCATATCAACCGAAAAAGCAACTTAACTTCGGCCAAACTATGAAAAAAACAAAAGGCGGCCCAAAGACCGCCTTTCATTCAAGATCACAATAACGTCAGGCAATCACATGCCCGCGCCACCGAGAACCGTCACGGCGCGGCGGTTCTGCGACCAGCAGGAGATGTCGTCGCAAACGGCGACCGGCTTTTCCTTGCCGTAGGAGATCGTCTTCATGCGGTTAGCCGGAACGCCCTGGGAAGCCAGGAAGTCGCGGGTTGCAGCCGCACGACGGGCGCCAAGCGCCAGGTTGTATTCGCGCGTGCCGCGTTCGTCGGCATGGCCTTCAACGGTGATGGCGTAGTTCGGGTAACGGGCGAGCCACTGAGCCTGGCGCTGCAGGGTCTGCTGGGCGTCAGCGCGGATAGAGGTCGAGTCGGTGTCGAAGAAGATGCGGTCGCCGACATTGACCGTGAAGTCCTGCTGGGAGCCCGGCGTTGCGGAGCCCGCGCCACCAAGGCCAAGTTCACCGGCGCTGTTCGGCATGTTCTTCTTGTTCGCGCAGCCTGCGAGAGCGAGCGCGAGCGTCATGGCGATGACAGCCGGGTTACGGGCCAGTTTCTGCATGGGGCTGAGTGCCGAAATGTGTGTACGGCTCATCGCCGGTCTCTCCTTAGGATTTCAATAACGTTGCCGGACACTAACTGATCGCGGTTAATAGCCGGCAAACGCTTATGGTTAACAGAAAGGAAATGTCCCATTTTTTTGCTCCCTCACAACACTTTGCGGCAAGAAAGAGGCGCACTTCCCCATGGTATCAAGTAAAACATGACGGCGCCGGCATGAACCGGCGCCGTCATGGCAGTCATATCAGTCCAGAAGCGGCGACCATGCTGGATCCGAAGCGAAAGTCGGCGTCTTGATGAGCTGTTCGTTGTAGCCCGTCAGGTCGATCGAATAGAGCTGCGGACCGCCCGCACCGGCGTTCTGACGGAAGAACATCAGCACGCGGCCGTTCGGCGCCCAGGTCGGGCCTTCATTGTGGAAACCGCTGGTCAGGATGCGCTCGCCCGAACCGTCGGTCTTCATCACGCCGATCGAGAACTTGCCGCCCGACTGCTTGGTGAAGGCGATCAGATCGCCGCGCGGCGACCAGACCGGCGTGGAATAGGAACCATCGCCGAAGGAAACGCGCTGCTGGCCGGAACCATCGGCATTCATGACGTAAATCTGCTGGCGGCCGCCGCGGTCGCTTTCGAAGGCGACGCGCTGACCGTCGGGCGAATAGGACGGCGCCGTATCGATCGCCGACGTGTTCGTCAGCCGTGTCGTGGTGCGAGAGCGCAGGTCCATCGTGTAGATATTGGCGTTGCCATCCTGCTGCAGACTCATGATGACCTTCTGGCCATCCGGAGAGAAGCGCGGCGAGAAGGTCATGCCGGGGAAATTGCCGACAACTTCGCGCTGTCCGGTTTCCAGCTGCAGCAGGTAGACGCGCGGCTGCTGGCCTTCGAAGGACATGTAGGTCACTTCCTGACGGTTCGGCGAGAAACGCGGCGTCAGGACAATGTCGTTCGAGTTGGTGAGATTGCGGACGTTGAAACCATCCTGGTCCATGATCGACAGCTGGCGCTTGCGGGCCGTCTTCGGGCCGCTTTCAGAGACGAAAACGACGCGGGTGTCGAAGTAGCCCTTTTCACCGGTGATCCGCTCATAGATGGCATCAGCGATGATGTGGGCGACGCGGCGCCAGTTTTCCGGCTGGGTAAAGAACTGCTGGCCAGTCATCTGCTGGTTGGCGAACGTATCCCACAGGCGGAATTCGGCGCGCAGGCGGCCATCGCTTTCACGCGTGACACGGCCAGTCACGAGCGCCTGGGCGTTGATGACCTTCCAGTCCTCGAAACGCGGCTGCTGATCCGGATTGCTGATCTTTTCGATGAAGGCGTTCTTGTTGACCGGCGCAAAAAGGCCGGAACGCTGCAGGTCGGCGGCAATGACCGCGGAAACCTGCGCGCCGATGCCGTCGCTCGACATGAAGTCGGTGATGGCGATGGGCAGCGGCTCGACATTGCCCTTGTTGATGTTGATTTCCACCCGCGCAAAAGCCGGTGCGGAGAAAACCGACATGAGGGCCGCGACAGCGAGCACCAGCCGGATCGGCGAAAATATCTTCATGTTGCCAGGCCTTTCAGCATTCATAGCAATTCACTGGGATCGAAGTTCACGACAACTTCGTTCCATGCGTCATATTTGTCGGCAGGAAGGTTGGTGAACGGAGCAGAACGCATGATGGCGCGATAGGCTCCGCCGGAAAGAGCACGGCGCGTTCCTTCGGAACCGCCGGTCGCCTCGATCTCGGGCCGACCGATGATGGTTCCATCACGGTCGAGCTTCATGGTGACCCGAACGCGAACGTCCGAGGCATCCGCCATGCCGGGAATGATCTGCCAGTTCTTCTGGATCGCGCCACGCAGCGCATCCATTTCCGTCTGGCTGAGCGTCGAACCGCCCGTCGTTTTCTTGCCGCCAAGCGAGGCCTGCTGGGTGGAGCGCTTGGCGCCGCCACCCGAAGGCGCCTGCTTGTTCAAAAGCGCAGCGATATCGTCAGCGTTAAAATCGCTTTCCTTCGAGGAAGCCGATTTCGCAGTCTCCTGCTTCTTCTCGCCGGGCTTCTTGTCGGAAGGCTTGTCGGTGGACTTCGCCTGATCGGGCTTGGTCTCGGCCGGTTTTTCCGCGGGCTTCTGCTCGGCAGGCTTGGTCTCGGCCTGCTTCGGCTCTTCCGGCTTCGGCGGCTCGGGACGGGAATTCGGGCGCGGCACGTTCTGCGGCACGGGAATTTCGGCCGGTTCCTGCTGCGCGGGCGGCGGCTCTTCGGCCTTCGTTTCCTGCGGCGGCGGCTCCGTCTTCGGCTGCGGCGCGATCTCGGGCTTGGTCTGCGGCAAGGCGGCCATTTCCTGCGGCTTCGGAGCCGAGGTTTCTTCCTTGACGATTTCCTTCACCTCGTTCGCCTTGGTGTCGACGACGGGTTGCGGCTTTTCCTGCTTTGGCGGAGCGGCAGCGCTGATATTGTCGTTCGGCTTGGTGGTCGGCGTCGGCGGCGCGTCAAGATCGACCGTGTTGTTGCCGACGTTCTGGGCGTTCTCGACGATATCCGGACGCGTGGTCGGAACGGGGGCCGACTTTTCCGCTTTCGGCGCGTTCTTGTCCCCCTGCTGGATCTGGCTCAGCTCCTCGATGGGCACCAGTTCCACCGGCAGAGCCTCGGCCTGCGACACGTCAAGCGGCTCCGGCGAGCCCAGGGAAACGAGGGCGAAAGCCAGAAGCGACGCATGCACGATCGCGGATGTGGTAAGGCTGCCCTTCATCGTTTTACGTCAATTGTCCTGTTTCTGCTGGGTCACAAGGCCGATATTCTTGAAGCCCGCCGCCTGGATGCGCGCCATCACATCGGCGACGACGCCGTATGCGGCAACGGAATCCGCGCGCACGAAGATGCGCTCGTTATAACCTGTCGTGGCGATTGCCTGCAGCTTGTCGGCCACTTCTGCCGCCTGAATTTCCGTTTCCTGCAAATGGATCTGGCCATTGGCGTTGACGGAAATGGTGATCGGCTGCGTGTCCGAGTTCAGCGCATTGGCGGATGTCTGCGGCAGATCGATCGGCACGCCGACCGTCATCATCGGCGCTGCCACCATGAAGATGATGAGCAGCACGAGCATGACGTCGACCAGCGGCGTCACGTTGATCTCGCTGATCGCGCCGCCCCTGCGTCGTCCGCCGCGCCCCCGGCGTCCACCGGAACCGCCGCCGCTGCCACCTGCTGACATACCCATATCATTTACTCCATTTTGCCTTGCGGCAAATTACTGCACAGCATGCGGCCGCTTACTGGGCGGCCTGCCGCGTCTGAAGTTTTTCATCGATCTGGCGCGACAGGATCGCGGAGAACTCATCGGCGAAACCTTCCATGCGGGCGGAAAGCTTGTGCGCGTCGGCCGTGAACTTGTTGTAGGCGATAACGGCGGGAATAGCCGCGACAAGACCGATGGCCGTTGCCAGAAGCGCTTCGGCGATACCCGGCGCCACGACCGCAAGGTTGGTGGACTTCGAACCGGCAATCGCCTGGAACGAGGTCATGATACCCACAACCGTACCGAAGAGACCGATGAAGGGACCGGCCGAACCGATGGTGGCGAGCGAACCGAGGCGCGCCTCGTATTGTTCGCTTTCACGCGCCATGGTCACGTCCATCGCCCGGTCGATGCGCATCTGCAGACCGATGGGCGAGCGTGCGCCGCGCTCGAAGGATTTCTTCCATTCGCGCATGGCGGAAACGAAAATCGCCGCAAGACCGCCGTTCTGGCGTTCCGCCAGCGTGCGATAAAGCTCTTCGAGCGACTGGCCCGACCAGAAGACCTGTTCGAACTGGTCGAACTGGCGTCTTGCCTTGCCGAAGCTCACATATTTGTCAAAGACGATCGCCCACGTCCAGACCGAGGCGGCGATAAGTCCGATCATCACGAGCTTCACGATGAGGCCCGCCTGCATAAACAGTGCCCAGAGACTTACATCGTGCGTCGCCGCTGCCAAACCTGCCTGTTCCATAAATATCCAATCCCCGAATCCAAACGCCCGGTACGGGACCGGGCGATTCAAACGCGTGTTAACGCTCGAAGTCCTGCGGCAACAGCCGCCAACCCCTTAGCCATACCCCGATACTTGCCAGTAAGCCTTACTTGCCAATAAATTTGGTGAAAGGAAGGCGTGCGCCGCACAAATGCCAGTTGCTAAAGTAAGACACCATTATGGTTAAAGGAGTGTTACAACCGGGCCACGCCAGATGGATTTACTGGATGGAACCGCCAATTACTTCAGGAATTTTTCCGCCACTGTCTCCGGAAGACGCCTTGGGCGACCATTGGCGTTGATGACGGCGATGATGACCTTGGCGGCGACCAGCAGTGTTTCGCCGCGCCGGATTTCCTGATTGAGCACCATTTTCGCGCCGCCGGCCTTCTCGGTGATAGTCGTGATCGTCAAGACGTCATCCATCCGCGCCGGGCTTTTGAAATCGATCTCCATGCGATGCACGACGAAGACCAGACCTTCTTCGTCAGCGGTCAGAAGCGCGCTTTGCTCGCAGCCGAGGCAGCGCAGGTAATCGGTGCGGCCACGTTCGAGAAAATGCAGGTAGCGGGCGTGATAAACGAGGCCGGAGAAATCCGTGTCCTCGTAATAGACACGCTGCGTCAGGCGGTGGCCATGTTCGATAAGCTCACCCGAAAGCGAAACCACAAGCTCGCTCATACTATCTCCTTGGGAATTTCAACTGCATCGCGGCGTCCTTCGCGGACAATAAGATGCTCATGCCGTTGCGGCAGCGCTTCGATACGCTCCGCGATGAAACGGGGCCTCAGATCGCTCTTCAGAAGTGCTGAAGGCTGCGCGGGCAGCCAGCGGAACTCCACCTCGACACCATCCAGCACCCGATGCACGATATCGCTTTCATGGAACGGCAGGGGCTGGCGAAGCGAAACGAGATAATAAAATCCGAGTTCATGCGCCGCAAAATCGTCATAGGCGAAAAAATTCTCGGCCGACCAGAGAAGACGTTCGACCGAACAATCCCGGTCAAGCTCCTCGCCGATCTCGCGGATGATGGTTTCCTGCGAGCTTTCGCCGATTTCGGCACGGCCGCCGGGCAAGGCCCAGTAACTGTCCTTCGCACCGCGCTGGACGAGAACATGGCCGTTCTGAAAGATCAGCGCCGCCACGCGCATGCTGAAAAGCTGCGGTTTCCGGTCCAGCCGGATCATGTGACGTTCAGGGGCAGAGGTCATTTATCGTCCAGATCGCCGTCATGCCAGACGAGGTGTCTCGTGGCCTTCGGCAGGTGCTCTATTTCGTCGGCGATGAAATAGGGCGGAATATCAAGCTCGGTCAATGCCTGACGGGTTGCGGCGACCCAGCGGAACTCCAGCTCGTTATCGCCGTCCTGAACGCGGTGAATGATATCGGTCGGATGAAAGGCCAGCGTCTCCGGCAGGTCCATCAGGTAATAAAACCCGAGTTCGTGCCAGTCCTTGCCTTCGTAGTGGAAGAAATTTTCGACCGCCCAGAGAAGCCGCCCGATCTTGGCCTCGACGCCAAGCTCTTCCACCATTTCGCGCGCCAGCGTTTCTTCGGAGCGTTCGCCCATTTCGGCGCGGCCGCCCGGAAAGGTCCAGAATTTTTCATGCGACGCCCGGTGCACGAGCACGTGGCCATCGCGAAACGCCAGTCCCGCGACCCGCATCTGAAAAATGCGCTTCGGCTTGAACTTGATGCGGATGCGGGTGTCCTGCTTGGTATCGTGTGTCATGGCGCTGACCTGCGGGCTGGAAACATCAAATCGGTTTCTGTCCACCCTAGCGCATCCATCTCATCTTTTCTCGCCTTTGCGTCATCTCCCACAATGAATTCATCCAGTTGCGGCGGCTTGAGCGCGGTGCCGGACAACATCGCATGCGCCTGCCCGCGATGATGCGTCTGGTGCTGGAAGAGATGCGACAGGATATCGTCGCAGCGATCATGCTGTATACGCGCACCGCGGTGAACATTGACGTTAGCCACAAGGCCGTCTTCATCGAGGCTGTCGACAAATGCGATCAGCACCTCGTCCAACTCCGTCTGGTCGACACGCAGATCCGCCATGGTGGCGAAAGGCTCTTCTTCAGCAAAGGCCGCAAGGCCGAGCGTGCCGCCTTGCAGGGCATCGATATAAAAACGGTCGACGGTGTAGATGTGGTTCAGCGTCGCCCGCAGCGTTGGAAAGAAACTCACGCGGGAGGCGACGAACGCTTCCTGCGAAAGCTGAAGACAGGCCTGATGCAGCCGAAAATTGGCCAGCCGGTTGTTGCGCGCGAGTTTGCGGAAGACCCGCAGCGGATCGTAAGACATGAAGGCTCCTCCATTGCCGCCGAAGGGCGGCGTCGTTCAATCGACGCGCTCAAGCTCCGATCTGCTTTTCAGAACCCTGGCGCCGTCTTCCTGTTCGATCAGATAGGCAGGCTCCTGCCTGCTCGCCTTCCGCTTTATTCTGGAGCCGGCGATGGTGCGTTCGACATCATCCGTGAAAGTCTCGACAATTTTACCTTCACCGGTGCCACTGCCCCAGTTCCACCGGACCTTCGTGCCCTTGCGATACACCGACATGATCATCTCCGTGCCAAAGACGATCAAATGCCGGCACGCCGGGCTTGTTCCCTCAATCCTCCTCCAGGGTCAGCCGGAACTGCGCCGCCTCAAGATCCTTGGGTGGCTGCATGCCCAGATGTTTCCAGGCCGTGCCGGTCAGAATGCGACCGCGCGGCGTGCGCTGGATGAAGCCCTGCTGAATCATATAGGGTTCGATAATATCCTCGATCGCGTCGCGCGGCTCCGAAAGGCCGGCGGCGATGGTTTCGATGCCAACCGGGCCTCCGCCGAAATTGACCGCGATCATGGTGAGATACCGCATGTCGAGCTGGTCGAGACCCATTTTGTCGACCAGAAGCCGGGTCAAGGCCTCATCGGCGATCTCGCGGGTAACGGCTTCCGCCCGCGCCACCTCGGCGAAATCGCGCACGCGGCGCAGTAGCCGTCCGGCGATACGCGGCGTGCCGCGGGCACGCCTTGCCACCTCGCGCGCGCCCTCGTCGGTCATGTTCAACCCCATCAGCCGTGCGCCGCGCCGGACGATCAGTTCCAGCTCATCCACAGTGTAGAAAGCCAACCGGACGGGGATGCCGAAGCGGTCACGCAGCGGCGTCGTCAAAAGCCCAAGACGGGTCGTCGCGGCGACAAGGGTGAATTTGGAAAGATCGATCTTCACCGAACGGGCCGCCGGTCCTTCACCGATGATGAGGTCGAGCTGGAAATCCTCCATTGCCGGATAGAGAATTTCTTCCACCGCCGGGTTGAGACGGTGAATTTCGTCGATGAAGAGAACGTCGCGCTCCTCGAGATTGGTCAAAAGCGCGGCGAGATCGCCTGCCTTGGCGATGACGGGGCCGGAGGTGGATTTGAAGTTGACGCCAAGTTCCTTGGCCATGATCTGCGCCAGCGTGGTCTTGCCGAGACCGGGCGGGCCGACGAACAACACGTGATCCAGCGCTTCGCCACGGTTCTTGGCCGCCTCGATAAATACCTTGAGATTGGCGCGGGCCTCCGCCTGGCCGGTAAAATCGTCCAGCGACTGCGGGCGCAGGGTGGTGTCGATGTCCTCACCGCGCTTGTCCGCCGAAATCAGTCTGTCCGCATCGCTCATTCAGGGCATTCCATTGTTCTAAACGAATTCATGAGGTGGTCTTCGCCGCTATATCATGACTGTCACGCCAAGGCGCTTCACGAAATTCAACATCGCGCCCGACCAGCATGTGTACCGCGCCCAGCCTACCGCGAAAGCTCTTTCAGCCCGAGCCGGATCAGCTTGGCGCTGTCGCCGCCCTCCCCGCCGTTCTTCAGCGCCGCGGCAACCGCGTTGGCGGCCTGGTCGCGCGAGTAGCCGAGATTGGTGAGCGCGGAGACGGCATCCGCTACCGGCGCGGATGCGACGCCTTCGCCAAGCTCCTGCTTGAGGCCGATTGAGGCGGAAGCCTCTCCCGCAAAGGCCGGAGCCTTGTTGCGAAGCTCGGTCACAAGACGCACCGCCACCTTCGGCCCGACACCGGGCGCGCGCGAGATCATCGTTTTGTCCTGTAGCGCAATGGCATTGGCCAGTTCGGAGGGTGACAGCGTGGAAAGAACGGCCAAGGCCACTTTCGAGCCCACGCCCTGCACGCTCTGCAGCAGGTTGAACCATTCCCGCTCCAGCGCCGAGAGAAAACCGAAGAGCTTCAGCTGGTCCTCACGCACATAGGTTTCGATGAACAGCACCACCGCCTCCCCCACGGAGCCGATTTTCGACAGCGTGCGCGCCGAACAATAGGCGACGTAACAGACGCCGTGCACATCCACCAGCACATAGTCCGCGCCGATTTCCTCGATGCTGCCCTTCAGTTTTCCGATCATGATGCCGCCCGCTGCAATGAGACTTTAAATATTCAACCGGCCGCCAGCAGTCGCCGCATCCTGTCACCGCCGCGATTATGGGCGTGGCAGATTGCGATGGCGAGCGCGTCCGCCGCATCGTTACCCTTGAATTCGGCCTTCGGCATCAGGATTTTCAGCATCATGTGAATTTGCTGCTTTTCGCCGTGCCCGACACCGATGACGGCTTTCTTCACCGCGTTCGGCGCATATTCGAAGACCGGCAACCCTGCGCGCGCCGGAACCAGCATGGCGATGCCGCGCGCCTGGCCGAGTTTCAGGGTCGCAACCGCATCCTTGTTCACGAAGGTCTGCTCCACCGCCGCCTCGTCGGGCTGGTGGCTGTGCACGATATCCGCCAGCCCGTCATGTAGCTGGCAGAGCCGCGAGGCCAGATCCATATCGCCGTCCGACGTCACCGTGCCGGAGGCGACAAACCGCAGGCTGTTGCCGAGGGTGTCGATCACCCCCCAGCCGGTGCGCCTTAATCCGGGGTCAATGCCGATGATTCGAATCGTCTTTTGCATGAGGCACCTTATCTTTCCGGCTGCGACCCTGCCAGCGATAAGTGAACAAAACGACAACATTCATCAAATTTGCAGTGCAGCATTTACCTCTGCTTAAATCGCGTACCGCATTGTTCCCCCCACAAAATAAAAAAGGGGAGCTGCGGACATGATGATCCGCAGCATAATATCTGAGCCATATCAGCCATCCGGTGGCGCCACATGCATGGCGCGGGAACTGATACGGGCATTGGGGGCTGCATCGGCCATGCTGAACCGTTTTCATTCCATATCCACCAAAGTGCTGGCGATTTTCCTGGCGCTGATGGCGATCTCGACCGGGGCTCTGACGCTTCTCGGCTACCAGAGCAGCAGCGGCGTTCTGGAAGAACAGGCGTCGAAATCCATGGAGAGCATTCTCGTCTTTCGCGGCGACATGCTTCAGGAGCGTCTTGAGCAGCTGAAAACGCAGGCGGATTCCATCGCCAAGATCGAATCCCTTCAGATGGCTGTCGTTTCCATGCGCAGCGGCTGGGCGACCGTGCAGAAAAACTCCGGTGACGCGAAGGCGGAACTGCAGCGCGTCTTCGTCACGGAAAACCCCTTCGGCGAAAAGGAAAAGCTAATCAAGCCGGAAAGCCCGAGCGGCTTTTATTATTCCACCCATGAAAAAACCCAGACGGATATTGGCGGTTATCTGCAGGGAACGCCGTTTAGCGACGTTCTCTTCATCGATCCCGCAGGCACGGTCTATTACTCTTACCTGAAAGGATCGGCTTTCGGGGAAACCGTCACCGGTAGCGCCTGGGCGGAAAGCGGCCTCGGCGCGGCCTTCGCACGCGGCGCCGCAAATGCCGAAAAGGCCGTGAACGACGTGGCCCAGACCAGCTTCTCCGGCCTGCGCATCGATGCCGCCACGAAAGAGGCCGGCATTTATTTCGGCGTTCCCGTCGTCAAGTTCGGCGCTTTCAAGGGCATCGTCCTCTTCCGGGTCAAGGAAGAGGTCTTCAGCCAGATCCTCACGAAGGGTGTGACGGCCGGCAGTTCCGAACAGTCCGCGATCGTTTCCGCCGATGGCAAGGTTATCGGCGTGGAGGGCAACAGGCTGGTCGGCCTCGATCCGGCAATCTATGGCTTCCATGTACAAGCGCTGAATACGACGGGCATGACGATTGCCAAGATCGACCGTGCCGATGGCGAGGCCAATGCCTATGCCTGCCCATTCTCCTTTGCCGGGGAAAAATATCTCGCGGTGGAAAGCATGCTGCGCAGCGAATTGAATGCGGGCTCGGTTTCGATTGCCGGCACGCTCGCCGTGATCGGCCTTTGCGTTCTGGCGGCCATGTGCGCGGCGACGGCCTTCTTTGCGCGACGCCTGTTCGCACCGCTGGAAAAGCTTGCAGGATTGACCGGCGAAGTGGCCGCAGGCCGTCTCGATGCGGAGATCGGCAATCAGGACCGGAAGGACGAGATCGGCCGCATGGCGCAGGCGCTTGGCAGTTTCCGCGAAAAGCTCATCCTGCAGCGGGAGATGGAAGAAACCGCATCGCGCACGCGGGAGGAAGCCGAAACGGCCCGCCGCGCGCATCTTGCGGAACGGGAGGCCGAGGCCGGCACCCTGCAGATGGTCGTGCATTCCCTGGATCAAGGTCTGGACCGGCTGGCGAACGGCAACCTCGCCTATCGTATCGAAACCGTCTTCCCCGACGATCTCGAAAGCCTGCGCCATAACTTCAACACTGCACTTTCCCGGCTCAGCGAAACCATGCAGGCCATCGGCGGCAACTCCGCCGCCGTTCGTGGCGGTTCCGAGGAGATGCGGGTGGGTGCCGACCAGCTCGCCGAACGTACCGAGCGACAGGCAGCTTCCATCACCGAAACGGCAAGCGCCATCAAGGCGATCACCGAAGCCGTCCGCGACCAGATCGAACGCGCCGAACAGGCAACGCGGATAGCCCGCGACGCCAGCGCGGAGGCCACGGCATCCAGCCGCGTGATGGAGCAGACCATCGCCGCCATGGAGGCGATCCAGACCTCGTCACGCCAGATCAACCAGATCATCGGCGTCATCGATGAAATCGCCTTTCAGACCAATCTTCTCGCCCTCAATGCCGGCGTTGAGGCAGCCCGTGCGGGCGAAGCCGGCAAGGGCTTTGCGGTCGTGGCGCAGGAGGTGCGCGAACTGGCGCAGCGTTCGGCAGCGGCCGCAAAGGAGATCACCAGCCTGCTGAAACGTTCCACCGACGAGGTTTCCGCCGGCGTGGCGCTGGTGGAAAAAGCAGGCACGTCGCTGTCCGGCATCGGCAAGCATGTGCAGACCATCAGCACGCGCATCGAGGAGATCATGGACTCCACCCGCGAGGAAGCGAACACGCTCTCGGAAATCAACAGCACCGTCGCCAGCCTTGACACCATGACCCAGCAGAATGCCGCCATGGTGGAAGAAACGACGGCCGCCATTCACAATCTCGCCTCCGAAGCGGGCGAAATGGACGGCAGGCTTGGACAATTCACGCTGGCTTCCGACCGGGATGCGGCGGGCGATCACAATGCCCGACAAATTCGGCGGGCAGGCTGAAAAAGCAAAGGGGCCTCTTCGGAGGCCCCAATTTTTTTGAACCATCCTTCAATTCTGCGCGACTTCACTGGTAAATCTGGACACGCGCCTTACATCCGCAGCAAAGATTTAAATTTCGCAGGAGCGTCGGATGATCCCCTTTTCCATTCTCGACCTTTCGCCCATCGGCGAAGGCGAGAGCGTCAGCGAGGCGCTTGAAAATTCCCGCCGAATGGCGATCAAGGCCGAAGAACACGGCTATAACCGCATCTGGCTGGCGGAGCACCACGGCATGCCGGGCATTGCCAGTGCTGCAACATCGCTCGTCATCGCCCATGTAGGCGCGGCCACGAAACATATCCGCGTCGGCTCCGGCGGCATCATGCTGCCCAACCATTCCCCGCTCGTCATCGCCGAGCAGTTCGGCACGCTTGCGGCGCTGCTTCCCGGCCGTGTCGATCTCGGTCTTGGCCGTGCTCCCGGAACCGACATGCGCACGGCAAGGGCGCTGCGCCGCAATCTCGATGCCGGCGCGGAAAACTTCCCGCACGATATAGTCGAACTCCAGCGTTACCTTGGTCCGCCGCAGCAGGATCAGGCTATTCTCGCCGTGCCCGGCATGAATTCGAATGTACCTCTCTGGCTGCTCGGCTCCAGCACCTATAGCGCGCATCTCGCCGCAGCCCTCGGCCTGCCCTATTCCTTCGCCTCGCATTTTGCCCCTGACATGCTGATGGAAGCGATCCATATCTATCGCGAGCGCTTCCAGCCCTCCGAAGTACTGGACAAGCCCTATGTGATGGTGGGTGTGATGGGGGTCGGCGCCGATACGGACGAGGAGGCGCAGCATCTCTTCACCTCGTCGCAGCAGCAATTCGTCAACCTGCGCCGCAACGTGCGCACGCAGTTTCCGAAGCCGGTGCACAGCATGGACGATTACTGGAACGAGATGGAGCGTTTCTCTGTCGAACACACGCTGCGTTTCGCAGCCGTGGGCTCGCCTGAGACGATCCAGCGCCATCTCGACGGTTTCCTGGCGGAAACGCAGGCGGATGAGCTGATCGTTTCCATGCCGATCCATGACATCGAAAAGCGACTGCGATCCGTGGAGATTTTTGCTGACGTGCGAACCTCCATAAAGAAGGCTGCCTAAACAAAAAAGCCCCGGAGCGGATCGCTGCCGGGGCTTTCTTTGAAACATGAGACGTCAGGCGGAAAGCTTGGCGAGAATTTCTTCAGACACTTCGAAGTTGGAGTAGACGTTCTGCACGTCGTCATCGTCTTCGAGATTGTCGATGAGCTTCATCAGCGACTGCGCCTTTTCTTCATCCACCGGCACCGTGTTCTGCGGCTTCCAGATGGCCTTGACGCTTTCGGCTTCGCCCAGCACGCCTTCCAGCGCCTTGGAAACCTCGTTCATCGCTTCGAAACCGCAGATGATGGTGTGGCCGTCTTCGGAAGATTCGACGTCGTCGGCGCCGGCTTCGATGGCGGCTTCCATGACCTTGTCGGCATCGCCGACTTCAGCCTTGTAGGAGATTTCGCCAACCCGATCGAAGGAGAAGGAGACCGAACCGGTTTCGCCGAGAGCGCCGCCGGCCTTGGTGAAAATGGAGCGAACGTTGGAGGCGGTGCGGTTGCGGTTGTCCGTCAGGGCCTCGACGATGACGGCGACGCCGCCCGGGCCGTAACCTTCGTAACGGACTTCGTCATAGTTTTCGCCATCGGCGCCGGACGCCTTCTTGATCGCACGCTCGATGTTGTCCTTCGGCATGGACTGGGCCTTGGCGTTCTGGATTGCCAGACGCAGGCGCGGGTTCATGTTCGGGTCGGGCATGCCCGTCTTTGCCGCAACGGTGATTTCGCGCGCAAGCTTGGAAAACATTTTGGACCGTACGGAGTCCTGCTTGCCCTTGCGGTGCATGATGTTCTTGAACTGTGAATGACCAGCCATGGAAAACCTGATTGTCGTAATTTGGAGATTGCGGGCCTTATAAGTGCGATAGCCGCGCCATTCAACCCCGCAAGCGCTTTCTCTTGCTGCAACAACGGAAGGAACCGATTTATCCGCTCTTCGTTCTGATCATGAACGCGGCGGAACAGGACATTTTTCCTCCGTCGCAACATGAGACC
This sequence comes from Agrobacterium sp. LR_9, assembly GCF_041954855.1. NCBI lineage: Bacteria > Pseudomonadati > Pseudomonadota > Alphaproteobacteria > Hyphomicrobiales > Rhizobiaceae > Agrobacterium > Agrobacterium sp. LR_9. Next base: position 224,500 of record NZ_JAVAYA010000006.1, on the reverse strand, counting down.
CGAAGGAGAAAACATATGGTCAGCCTGACTGAAGCACGAGAAGCACCGGCCCGCCAGCTCTGGGACGAGATCAATTCCGTCCATGCCGGCATGCTCGGTCTCGAAGGACTGCACAACCACATGCAGCCGATGGCGCCTCATGCTGACCCCAAGACCAACACCGTCTGGTTTTTCTCCAAAAAAGACACCGATCTGGTGAAATCGCTGAAATCCGGCTCCCGGGCGCATTTCTGCGTGGTGGGCAAGGACCATGACTACCACGCCTGCCTTTCAGGCATCCTCGAAGCACGCGACGACAAAACCAAGATCGACGAATATTGGAACTCGGTCACCGCCGCATGGTACGAACATGGCAAAAGCGACCCGCAACTGATCATGCTGGCGTTGCATGTAGACGATGCCGATATCTGGGCTTCGACGGACAGCACGCTGAAATTCGGCTGGGAAATCGCCAAGGCGAACATGTCGGATGACAAGACGCCTGATGTCGGCGTCCGCCAGCACCTCACTTTTGCCTGATAAATGGCTCCCCCCGGCCTTCCCCGCCCGTCGCCATGCTACATGCCTTTTGGCACCAGTATCTGCGGCTGGCGGGGAAGGTTTCTCATCGAAACCCGGATCACCGGATCGGTCGCATAGGCAACGCGGAAACTCTCGCCGAACATCGTCAGAAACTGCTCCAGTGGCGGGCCGGTGCGGTGCATCGGCAGGATCAGCGCGGAGCGCAGGCGCTTGACCACCCGGCTCATGCTGTCTGCCCCCATGGTCAGCCCGCCATCCACCGGCACCATCAACACATCCAGACGGCCGATCTCGGCATAATGCGTATCCGTCAACTCGTGATGCAGATGCCCGAGATGGCCGATGCACAGCCCGGCAACCTCGAAGATGAAGATGGAATTGCCGTTCTCCTGAAAGGATTCGTAATCGCCCCAGCGGTTGCGGATGTCGGTTGCGACATTGCGGATATAGACATCGCCCACCAGAACCTTGTGCTCGGCCTTTTCTCCCGGCGTATCGCTCCAGCCATGCAGCACATATTGAATGGCCGGGTCCGGACTGAGGGTAAAATGCGTCGAATGCGCCCGGTTCATCGTCACCACCGTCGGCGTGACGGGCGGACGATAGACGCCATTATAATCGGTGGCGATGGTCACACCGCCGGGGCTTTCGATGAGATAGGTGGAATGGCCGATGAAGCTGATCTTCACCTCTTCCTTTGCCGTCGCCTGCGCCAGCTGAACACCCGGCGGATTGAAGCTCGCGAACATGACGCCCGGAATGTTGCGGGCGATCGCTTGGCACTGGCTGACGGGAGGACGGCTCGCCGTCTGGGAGAAGGCCGCTCCCGAACAGGCGATCAGCCCTGTTATTGCAAGCATTAGCACGCGCAGCATCATGCCACTCCCCTGAACTTGCGAAGCTGAGAGGATGGGACAGGTTTTGGCGAGCGTCCAGTTACAAGAGCAACGGAAGGCTCACCCTCTCGTCATTGTGAACGCTTCGGGGGAAGATTAAACCCAGAAGGACGGCAGGGTTTCCGAAAGCCGTGGCCCGATGCGCAGCGGCGCAATCTTTTCCGCCAGTCCGGTTCGGTCGGAAATTTCAACGCCGACACCGCAGATCGTCGCAGGTCCGCTGGCGGCCTCGAAACGGCCCTTCGGCATTTTGGAAATGAAGCGGTTGATCGGCTCTTCCTTCTCCATGCCAAGCGAGCTGTCATAATCGCCGCACATGCCGGCATCCGACATGTAAGCGGTTCCGCCATTCAATATCTGCGCGTCGGCGGTCGGAACATGGGTGTGGGTGCCGACAACGAAGCTCGCGCGGCCATCGACGAAATGGCCGAAACACTGTTTTTCGCTGGTCGCTTCCGCGTGGAAATCGAAAATAATGGCGTCGGCCTGTTCTTTCAGCGGGCAGGCGGCAAGAATGTTTTCCGCCGACTTGAAGGGATCGTCCAGTTCCGGATGCATGAACACCCGGCCCATGATGTTGGCAACCAGTATGCGCGCGCCGTTGCGGGCATAAAAAATGCCCGAACCCTTGCCCGGCGTACCATCCGGATAATTGGCGGGCCGCAGGAACTGGTCGTGGCGCTCACAGAAGGAAACCGCTTCCTTCTGGTCCCAGACGTGGTTGCCGGTCGTCACCACATCGGCGCCGGCATTGATGGTCTCGAGATAGATATCCTCGGTGATCCCGAAACCGCCGGCAGCGTTTTCACCGTTGACGATGACGAAATCCAGCTTCAGGTCGGAAATCAGCCCCGGCAACCGCTCCCAGACAGCCGTGCGTCCGGTCTTGCCAACCATATCTCCGAGAAAAAGAAGCCTCATTCACCCGCCCCGATCTTGCGCATGTTTCTATATTTCGTCCCCTCTAGTGCATTTCCAGGAAAAGTGGAACCCGGTTTCCCGTCCGCAAATACGACGAAACAAAGAGTTAGGGGGGCTTCGCCATTCAAGGGAAAGTGGAGACCCTCTAACCGGAAATCCATCTTTTAAAAAGTGCTAAAGCGCCTTTTGCCCACTATCGGAGATCGACAATGGGGCGGAAAACCAGCGCAGGCCACTTTCCGTCAGAATGGCGTGAAGCGACACATCATGCGGCTCCGCCGGCACGGACGGCACTTCCTGACAATCGAAGGCGACGCCGATGAGCACAGGCTGACGACCCCTGGCGTGCAATCGCGCAATGGCGCGGTCATAATGGCCCGCGCCATAACCGACCCGCTGACCTTTGCCATCAAAGACGGAGAGAGGTACGAGCAGAATATCCGGATCGAGAACCTCCGCATCCTCACCCGGGCCGGTCGTGCCGAAGCCGGTCTTCACCAGCTGCGTATCCGGCTCAAAGGCGCGGAAGACGATGGTTTCACGATCCAGCACAACCGGCAGGACAAGACGCCCGCCCCTTGTCCGCAACGCTTCCATCAGCGGCCGGGTATCGGCCTCGGAGCGGATCGGCATGAAACCGGAAATTACGGTGCCCGGTGCAAAGGGGATATCGGAGGCGCCACGGGCCGTTATGGACTGGCTCTTCTGGTGGCGCTCCGCCAGCGTCAGCGCATCGCGCGCGGCGAGCCTTTCGCCGCGCAGCCTTGCTTTTTCGGCAACGTCACCGGGCATCAGGCGGCCCGGCTCACGAGAACCTTGTCGATGCGGTGGCCATCGAGATCGATGACCTCGAAACGCCAGCCATTGCGGGTGACATGTTCGCCCAGTTCCGGCAGGCGGCGGAACTCGTCCAGAACCAGACCGGCAACGGTCTCGAACTCGGCATCCTCGTCAATCTGGAAACCCATGCGATAAGCGAACTCATCGGCGGGCATCCAGCCGGCGACGAGGAACGAACCGTCCTCGCGCTCGACCATGGCCGGCTCCTCATCGTCATCTTCCTGGAACGCACCGGTGATGGCTTCCAGCACGTCGCCGGAGCTGATGATGCCTTCGAAATGGCCGTATTCGTCGTAGACCAGCACCATATGCACGGTGGAACGGCGCAGCGACTGGATGACGTCCACCGCGCTCGTCAGATCCGATACGACCGGCACTTCCCGCAGAAGCTCGCGAATGTTGAGTTCCTTGCCGGAAGCCAGCGCATCGAAAGCGTCCTTGGCGAAAAGCACACCGAGAATTTCATCCGAAGCGCCGTTGCGCACCGGCAGGCGCGAACGCTGCGTCTGGCGAAGCTGCTCGCGGATTTCTTCGGCGCTGTCTTCGATATCGACCACTTCCACATCGCGTCGCGGCGTCATCAGGCCGCGCGCATTGCGGTCGGCAAGGCGCATGACGCTGGTGATCATCGCCGATTCCTCGGTCTCGATCACACCGGCGCTGTGAGCTTCGGCCAGAACCGTGCGGATTTCATCGTCAGTGACCGAAGCGTTGGATTCACCGCTATGGCCTAGAAGCGCCAGAACGGCCTTGCCCGACCGGTCGAGCAGCCACACCAGCGGCGCGCCGACCTTGGACAGCAGCATCATGGTGGGGGCAACGCGGGCGGCGACCTTTTCGGGATCGCGCAGCGCAATCTGCTTGGGCACCAGTTCGCCGACGATCAGCGACAGATAGGTGATGGCCACGACCACCGAGCCGACGCCGAGCGCATCGGCGGCACGGTCGGGAACGCCCTGCTCCAGAAGCCACGCCGTGAAGCGGGCGCCGAGCGTGGCGCCGGAAAAAGCGCCGGAAAGGACGCCGACCAGCGTGATGCCGATCTGCACCGTGGAAAGAAAGCGTCCGGGATTTTCGGAAAGGCTGAGCGCCATTGTGGCGCCCTTGCTGCCTTGTGTGGCAAGCACTTTGAGCCTCGCCGGTCTGGAGGAGACAACGGCAAGCTCGGACATGGCAAGCACACCGTTCAATACGGTGAGCAGGACCACGATCATAATTTCAGTAAACAAGTTTAGCTCTTTGGGCTGTTGAACGGCACGTCGCGGTTTTGACCGCAGCGCCCTTTTTTAAAGGGCATGACAGACATACCAATCCGGATAATAGGGAATTGTTCCGCCATTGCAATGACGGCAATATAAAAAAGCCGCGTCCGGCAGTTATGAAAAATGACTGTCGAATATATCAAGGATACAGGGAAGCCCCGGAGGTTGATCCGAAACTTCAAGCGCGATCCACGGCGACCGATGGAGATTTACGATCCTGGGCGCCTACAAAAGTAGGTGGGCACCGTGTGTCCAGCCCCACGGGACTGGCCAGGGACAGCTCCCTTTGGATCGAGTATGGCCCCAGGGATTGTGGTTCCTGTCGGGAAGCGCAGAACGCATAGAAGATATAGGATGGATCGGAGAAAACCGCCAGAGGGCAGCGCGCGAAATTTTGCCGCCTCAGAACCCTTTAGGCCATCAATGCGCGGCGGGCTTCGGCCGCGCCAGCAGTTTTTCGGTGATCCCGTTCAGGCGGTCGGCCAGATCTCCGATGGCGAGCGCTACCATCTCGTCTGATTTCGCCCGGTGCTCGGCCATGCCGTCGCGGTTGCGGGAAAGGGAGGCGACCTCTCTTTCCAGCTTCTCGATCTTGCGATTGAGTTCGGAAAGCTCGTCCATCACCATGATGCCCGCCATAACGGTCAGGCGAAGATCGCCGATTTCGCCGAACTGGCTCTTGAGGTGCCCGACATACCGGTCGAACCTCGTTGCGAGATCGGTCAGATGGTCTTCCTGCCCCGCCTCGCACGCCATGCGATAGGCCTTGCCGTCGATCATAACTGTGACTTGCGCCATGAGCCCGCTCCTATCGATCCAGCACCGCGCGGATCGTCTCCATCGCCGTCACCAGCCGGCGGGAAACCTCGCGATTGACTTCTTCAAGACGATTGGCACGAAACTCGGCCTGATCCAGCTCATGCGCGAGCCTCGCGCGGTCGACATGGACCCGCTTGACCTCGTTATCGATCTCGCCCGTCTCCCTTTGCCGCTCGATACGCATATCGATGGCATTTTCGAGATTTGTGATGGCAGCATTCAGCTCCGTCAGCGCAGATTGTACGGTCTTGTCAGCCGACATCGTTTTTTCCAACTCGCACGCCACCGGCCGAATCGTCCGGTTTCAGTCCTTTTCAACAATCACGAGGTTATTACCCGATTTACCATCCCGTCAATCAAACCAGTGCATTGAGACGTTTTGCTCTGTGGATGAACGAAGAGGCGGCAACGCCTATCGCACGGATTTTGTCAGGATGCCCGATTTTCTAAACGATTTTTTCTCCCTCAGCGAACCGCAAACGCCCGTGGATTTATTGACTTGCCGGCCTCACCTGCTATGGATCAACCCGCTTTTTGGATAGTTGCGTAAAACTATCTCCTTTCACCCGGAAACAGACGGAAAAGCCATGATTTCTCGCGACAAACACAACCGGATGGCAAATGCGATCCGATTTCTTGCCATGGATGCAGTGGAGAAGGCCAATTCCGGCCATCCCGGTCTGCCGATGGGCGCCGCTGATGTCGCCACCGTTCTCTTCACCCGTTACCTGAAATTCGATCCCAAGGCGCCGCTCTGGGCGGATCGCGACCGCTTCGTGCTGTCGGCAGGTCATGGCTCGATGCTTCTTTACTCGCTGCTCTATTTGACGGGCTACGAGGACATGACGATCGACGAGATCAAGCGCTTCCGTCAGTTCGGTTCCAAGACCGCCGGCCACCCCGAATATGGCCACGCGACCGGCATCGAAACCACAACCGGCCCGCTCGGCCAGGGCATCGCCAACGCCGTCGGCATGGCGATTGCCGAGCGCAAGCTGGAAGAGGAATTCGGCTCCGACCTGCAGAACCACTTCACCTATGTCCTGTGCGGCGACGGCTGCCTCATGGAAGGCATCAGCCACGAAGCCATCGCGCTTGCCGGCCACCTGAAGCTCAACAAGCTTGTTCTGTTCTGGGATGACAACAACATCACCATCGACGGCGAAGTCGGCCTCTCCGACAGCACCGACCAGATCGCCCGCTTCCAGGCCGTTCACTGGAACACCATCCGCGTCGATGGCCACGATCCGGACGCGATTGCCGCCGCCATCGAAGCCGCGCAGAAATCCGACCGCCCGACCTTCATCGCCTGCAAGACCGTGATCGGCTTCGGCGCGCCCAACAAGCAGGGCACCCACAAGGTTCACGGCAACCCGCTCGGCGCCGAAGAAATCGCCGCCACCCGCAAGCACCTGAACTGGGAAGCCGAAGCCTTCGTCGTTCCGGAAGATGTGCTCGATGCATGGCGTCTCGCCGGCCTGCGCTCCACCAAGACACGCCAGGATTGGGAAGCCCGCCTTGAAGCCGCTGAAGCCGGCAAGAAGGCCGAATTCAAGCGCCGCTTCGCCGGCGACCTGCCCGGCAATTTCGACAGCGCCATCGATGCCTTCAAGAAGAAGATCATCGAGAACAACCCGACGGTCGCCACCCGCAAGGCTTCGGAAGATTCGCTCGAAGTCATCAACGGCGTCCTGCCGGAAATGGTCGGCGGTTCGGCTGACCTGACGCCGTCCAACAACACCAAGACCAGCCAGATGAAGTCCATCACGCCGACGGACTTCTCCGGCCGTTACCTGCATTACGGCATCCGCGAACACGGCATGGCAGCAGCCATGAACGGCATCGCTCTGCATGGCGGTCTCATTCCTTATGCCGGTGGCTTCCTGATCTTCTCGGACTACTGCCGTCCATCGATCCGTCTGGCTGCCCTCATGGGCATCCGCGTCGTCCACGTTCTGACGCATGATTCCATCGGCGTCGGCGAAGACGGCCCGACCCACCAGCCGGTGGAGCAGATCGCAGCCCTGCGCGCCATTCCGAACCTGCTCGTCTTCCGCCCGGCGGATGAAACCGAGACGGCGGAATGCTGGCAGCTCGCGCTGGAACAGAAGCATCGTCCTTCCGCACTGGCGCTTACCCGCCAGAACCTTGCGCCCTCGCGCAAGGAATGTGAAGAGAAGAACCTCTCTGCTTACGGTGCCTACGAACTCGTCTCCGCCAGCGACGCCAAGGTTTCGATCTTCGCGTCCGGTTCGGAAGTCGAAGTGGCTCTGAAAGCCGCCGCAACATTGAAGGACAAGGGCGTTTCCGCCCGCGTCGTTTCCGTTCCCTGCTTCGAGCTCTTCAAGGAACAGCCGGAAACCTATCGCAACGCCATCATCGGCAAGGCTCCGGTGAAGATCGCGGTCGAAGCCGCCATCCGCCAGGGCTGGGATTATTTCATCGGCTCCGACGGCGCATTCGTCGGCATGCACTCCTTTGGAGCGTCCGCACCGGCGAAGGATCTCTTCAAGCACTTCGGCATCACGGCGGAAGCCGTCGTCGCCGCAGTCGAGGCAAAACTTGCGTGAGGGCTTCCCAGGCCCTCACCATTCAGCAAAGACCACGCCCATTCTTGTTCGGGAGACTGTAAATGACTGTAAAAGTTGCCATTAACGGCTTCGGCCGCATCGGCCGCAACGTCCTGCGTGCCATCGTCGAATCCGGCCGCACCGATATCGAAGTCGTTGCCATCAACGACCTCGGCCCGGTTGAGACCAACGCACACCTGCTGCGCTACGATTCGATCCACGGCAAGTTCCCGGCCGATGTGAAGGTCGAAGGCGACACGATCATCGTTGGCGGCGGCAAGCCGATCAAGGTGACGGCCGTTCGCGATCCGGCAACGCTGCCGCACAAGGAACTCGGCGTTGACATCGCCCTGGAATGCACGGGCATCTTCACCGCCCGCGACAAGGCTGCCGCTCACCTGACGGCCGGCGCAAAGCGCGTCATCGTTTCGGCTCCGGCTGACGGCGCTGACCTCACCGTCGTTTTCGGCGTCAACGACGACCAGCTGACGAAGGACCATCTGGTCATTTCCAACGCGTCCTGCACCACCAACTGCCTCGTGCCGGTCGTGAAGGTTCTCGATGACGTCGTTGGCATCGACCATGGCTTCATGACGACGATCCACTCCTACACCGGCGACCAGCCGACGCTGGACACCATGCACAAGGACCTGTACCGCGCCCGCGCCGCAGCCCTGTCCATGATCCCGACCTCGACGGGCGCTGCCAAGGCCGTTGGCCTCGTTCTGCCGCACCTCAAGGGCAAGCTGGACGGCACGTCGATCCGCGTTCCGACCCCGAACGTTTCGGTCGTGGACTTCAAGTTCATTGCCAAGCGCGCCACCACGGTTGAGGAAATCAACGAAGCGATCAAGTCTGCCGCCAATGGCAAGCTGAAGGGCATCCTCGGCTACACGGACGAGCCGCTTGTTTCCCGCGATTTCAACCACGACAGCCATTCGTCGATCTTCGCCAACGACCAGACCAAGGTCATGGAAGGCAATTTCGTGCGCGTCCTGTCCTGGTACGACAACGAGTGGGGCTTCTCCAACCGCATGTCGGACACGGCCGTCGCCTTCGCGAAGACCATCTAACGAAGACGCATTAATGGATGCAGGTCCGGCGGGAGCAATCTCGCCGGATTTTTTATTTCGATTTTCCTATGAGGTGCCTCCAAGTTTTCAATTTCCTGCCTTTGTCTGGTCCACTTTGGGACGGACAAGAAACACAGGGATAACGGTCGTGCGCAATGCACTTCGGCCCTGCCGTATCATTCGATACACCCCGCCTTGCGTCGCCTTTCAACGCCACCCGAAACAGCGCTGACAGACCGCAACCCGTGGGGCATTGACTGCAGACGCGCAGAGCATTCATTGCGCCACGGGTTGCGGTCTATCAACGCGGTTTGAATGAGGCGGTGGACGTGGAATCATTTTATCTTCTGTTGCTGGTCGCAACCGTTCTCGTTCTCGTCGCCGCCTTTTCGAGCCTTATCGCCTTCCGCTTCGGCGCGCCGCTGCTGCTGCTTTTCCTGATGATCGGCCTTGGGGCCGGTGTGGACGGCCTCGGCATCGAATTCACCAACAATCCGCTGGCCTATATGCTCGGCTCGCTGGTGCTTGCCGTCATCCTGTTCGATTCCGGGTTCGGCACGTCCATCCAGTCCTTCCGGCTTTCGGCGGCACCCGCCGTCGCTCTCGCCACAATCGGCGTCATCCTCACATCCGTCTTTTTTGCCGGCGCGGCAGCTCTCCTGCTCGGGCTTTCCTGGCTGGAAGGCCTGCTACTCGGCGCCATCGTCGCTTCCACCGATGCGGCGGCCGTGTTCTTCCTGCTGCGCATCGGCGGCATCCATATCCGCGATCAGGTGCGCTCGACGCTGGAAGTCGAATCCGGCACCAACGATCCGATGGCGATCTTCCTCACCATTGCCCTGGTCGAAATCATCGCCAAGGGCCAGGGGCTGGCCGGCATCGATAGCGGCTTTCTGCTGCTTTTCATCGAGCAGATGGGCCTTGGCGTGATTTTCGGCCTGCTCGGCGGCGTCATGATCGCCACCGTCGTCAACCGTTTCGCCGCCGACCGGGGGCTTGCGCCCATCTTCGTGCTGGCGCTGGCGCTGCTCGTCTTTTCCTTCACCGGCACAATTGGCGGCAGCGGTTTTCTGGCGGTCTATGTGGCAGGCATTGTTGCCGGCAACCGCCGGATTTTCGCCAAGGAAACCATCCGCCGTTTCCATGAGGGGCTGACCTGGCTTGCCCAGATCATCATGTTCCTGATGCTCGGCCTGCTCGCCACCCCGTCGCAATTTCCGGCCATCGCCATCCCCGCCGTGCTGCTTGCGCTGTTCCTGATCTTCGTCGCCCGCCCGCTCGCGGTCTGGCTCAGCCTGATGCCCTTCAACTATACCCAGCAGGAAACCTCCTTCGTCGCCTGGGTGGGCCTGCGCGGCGCGGTTTCCATCCTGCTCGCCATCATGCCCATTCTCGGCGGCCTTGACGATGCGCAGGTCTATTTCAACGCCGCCTTCATCATCGTGCTGGTGTCGCTGCTGGTGCAGGGCTGGACCATCAAGCCGGTGGCGACAAGGCTCGGGCTGATCGTGCCGCCGCGCATGGGTGAGGTGGACAAGCTGGAAGTCGACCTGCCCGGCACCGCCAATCATGAACTGATCTCCTACCGGGTCGCCAAGGGCAGCGCCATCATGCAGGGCGAACGTATTCCGCGCTGGGCCATGCCCTCGCTGGTGGTGCGCGACGGCAAATCGATCCGCTATCAATATGCCGGGCGGCTGCGCGAGAACGATCTCGTCTACCTCTTCATCGCACCCGGCTATTCCCGTCTGATCGACCGGCTGTTTGCGAGCGCCCTGCCGGTTGCCGATGACGACGCCGATTTCTTCGGCACCTTCGCGATCTCGCCGGCCCGTCCGGCGAAGGAACTAGACGCAGCCTATGGCCCCGGCCTGCTTTCGCCCGCCGAACAGGCGATGAGCGTCGCGGAACTCATCGAAGCGCGCCTTGCCGGAAAGGCAGATTATGCCGACCGCGTGCGCCTCGGCTCCATCGTGCTGATCGTTCGCACACTGGACGAACACGAGGCGATAACCGGTGTGGGCATCTCCCTAGAACCGGTGGAACCGGCGACCAGCCTGCCGATCTTCATCAGCTTTTCGGAAATCCTCAACCGTGTCCGCAACCATCTGGCAGAGAAGCGCCAGCCACGCTCCGCCAGCGTTGAAGAAAGCGCCCCCGCCGCTGCGAATACAGTGAGAGAAAATGAGGCCTGACCGGCTTGCGTCGTCAATCAGGCATAGTATGGTCCGTGCCGAACTCGCAACAAATCAGGATCGACCTATGCCCGCTTTCAAGACCCTCGACGACCTCAACGACATTGCCGGAAAGCGCGTTCTCATCCGCGTTGATCTCAACGTGCCGGTCGCAGATGGCAAGGTGACGGACGCAACCCGTATCGAACGCGTTGCGCCGACCATTCTGGAACTGTCCTCCAAGGGCGCGAAAGTCATTCTGCTTGCCCATTTCGGCCGCCCGAAGGGCGAACCGGTGGCCGACATGTCGCTTTCCCAGATCGTACCCGCCGTCGAGGAAGTATTGGATCACGCCGTTTCCTTCGCGACCGACTGCATCGGCGCACCGGCGGCGGACGCCGTCGCTAAACTGAACGATGGCGATATCCTGCTTCTGGAAAATACCCGTTTCCACAAGGGCGAAGAAAAGAACGATCCGGCCTTCGTCGAAGCTCTGGCAGCCAATGGCGATATCTATGTGAACGACGCCTTCTCCGCCGCCCACCGCGCCCATGCCTCCACCGAGGGCCTGGCGCGCCACCTGCCCGCCTATGCCGGCCGCACCATGCAGGCCGAGCTTGAGGCCCTGGAAAAGGGCCTCGGCCAGCCAGTCCGTCCGGTCGTCGCCATCGTCGGTGGCGCCAAGGTTTCGAGCAAGATCGATCTGCTGATGAACCTCGTCAAGAAGGTCGACGCCCTCGTCATCGGCGGCGGCATGGCCAACACCTTCCTCGCCGCCCGCGGCGCGCAGGTCGGCAAATCGCTTTGCGAGCATGATCTCGCCGAGACCGCAAAGCAGATCATGATCGAGGCAGCGACATCCGGCTGCGCCATCGTGCTGCCGGAGGACGGCGTCGTCGCCCGCGAATTCAAGGCCGGTGCGGCCAATGAAATCGTCGACATCAACGCCATTCCCGCTGATGCCATGGTTCTCGATGTCGGCCCAAAATCGGTTGAAAGCATCAAGGCCTGGATTTCCCGCGCCGAAACGCTGGTCTGGAACGGTCCGCTCGGCGCTTTCGAAATCGAGCCCTTCGACGCGGCGACCGTTGCCGCTGCAAAACACGCGGCGGAATGCACCAAGGCCGGCAAGCTCGTCTCCGTCGCCGGCGGCGGCGACACCGTTGCCGCGCTCAACCATGCCGGCGTTTCTCAGGATTTCTCCTATGTTTCGACGGCCGGCGGCGCCTTCCTCGAATGGATGGAAGGCAAGGAATTGCCGGGCGTTGCCATCCTGACCGCCGCCAAGTAAACTCACCCTACTTGCCTGACACAAGGCCGGACAAGCCATGCTTGTCCGGCCTTGCTTTTTGGTAAGCGGCACCGGGATGAAAAGTTTCAAACGATTGAAATCATTTCAATCGTTTCAATGAGTTAGCGTGCCATTTCCCTGCCCTGGAACTTCTGTTATCGGAAATTTATTGTGCCTTGGGAGAATAGCAAATGACCGAACGTCTCGAAGACATCGCAATCAAAATGGTCGCCGACGGCAAGGGCCTGCTCGCCGCCGACGAATCCACGGGAACGATCAAAAAGCGTTTCGACAGCATCAATCTGGAGTCCACCGAGACCGCCCGCCGCGATTATCGCGAGATGCTGTTCCGTTCCGACGACGCCATGAAGAAATACATCTCCGGCGTCATCCTTTATGAAGAGACCCTGTTCCAGAAGGCCGCCGACGGCACGCCTTTCGTGGATATCATCAAGGCGGCCGGCAGCCTGCCAGGCATCAAGGTGGATATCGGCGCCAAGCCGATGGCTTTCCACCCGCATGAATTCATCACCGAAGGCCTCGACGGTCTTTACGAGCGCCTGCGCAAGTATCATGAAGCCGGCGCGCGTTTCGCCAAATGGCGCGGCGTCATCACCATCGGTGAGCAGCGTCCGAGCTGGGGTTCGATCAAGGCAAACTCCCAGTCGCTCGCCCGTTACGCCGCTCTCTGCCAGCAGGCGGATATCGTTCCGATCGTGGAACCCGAAGTGCTGATGGACGGCGAGCCGGGCACGCATGACATCGACCGCTGTGCGGAAGTCACGCAGTGGGTTCTCCAGACCGTTTTTGCGGACCTGTTCGACGCCCGCGTGAACCTTGAAGGCATGATCCTCAAGCCGAACATGATCATCGACGGCAAGAAGGCCCGCAAGGCTTCCGTCGAGGAAGTGGCGGAAAAGACCGTGAAGGTTCTGAAGGCAACCGTGCCTTCCGCCGTTCCGGGCATCGCCTTCCTTTCCGGCGGCCAGTCCTCCGAAGAGGCAACGGCGCATCTCTCCGCCATGAATGCCGGCTACGACCTGCCCTGGTCGCTGACCTATTCCTACGGCCGCGCGCTTCAGGATACGGCCCTCAAGACATGGGGCGGCAAGCAGGAAAATGTCGCCGCCGGCCAGCGCGCCTTCACGCACCGCGCCGCGATGAACAGCCTCGCCGCCAAGGGTAACTGGAAGCAGGAACTCGAAAAGGCAGCCTGAGGCTGACAGAGACCATCAGATAAACAGCAGCCGCCCCACCGGGCGGCTGCTTCGTTTGATAAAGCAAGATCATCCGTATTCCGTCACCCGGACCCAATCGTCTTTCATTTACCTGACTGATAATTCTCAACCGTTTTGAGTCATGCAACCTGGCGACTTCATAACCGTCATTGCAGCAATAGGCAGCAGATACGCTCCCCGACTTCTCCAGCGCGTAACGCCAGACCATCCGGCTCGCCCGGCATCATAAGCGCTTCGTCTCGACGGGCTTCCGAAAAGCCCCGGAAATTGCTGCGCGCTCGTTACATCACAAATAAATTTCAATCAATTATAGTATGATCCACTATGTGGACCTATAAGCATACAATGAAAACCGCGCAATACTGCATTTATACAGTTGATTTTGCCACTTTTCCTGTGTATCCCGAATGCATAGATTTTTGACGGTCCATATTGTGGAGGCAATATACCGCTAGTTTCAGGCTTTTGGAGGGGTCTGGCCGGTCTGGCAACGACAGATATATCCTGATGCGTCGGCCATGATATTGGCGTGGGCGCGGATAACTCTCTTTGTCTGCCGCAGTCCATTGCGAAGGTTGTTCTGTGGGAGAGGAGGCCCCGATGACCATGACCGCAAACGCGAATGACGACGTATTTGTGCTCGATGGAGAGCTTTTGCATACCGGGCCGGTAACAGGCTCATGGTTCATGCGACCCATCGAGGCTGTCGCGGCGGTGCTGCTGGCGGTGATGATCGGCCTGCTTCTGCTGGGCGTGACATCGCGCTATGCCCTGCATTTGCCAATCGTCTGGATCGATGAAACGGCGTCGTTGAGCTTCCTGTGGTTTGCCATGCTGGGTGCGGCAATTGCCATCGACCGCAGCGAGCACCTGCGCCTGACGCTGTTTCTCAACATGTTTCCGCAGCGCATTCTGGGCTATGTCAACTCGCTCGCTTTGGTGCTGGTAGCGACATTTCTTGCGGCGATTATCAAGCCGGCGATAGAATATGCCATCGAGGAATGGGTCGTCACCTCGGCAGCGCTGAATATTCCAATGTCCTTCCGCGCCGCGGCCTTGCCGGTTGGCGCCTGTCTGATGCTGCTGCTGGTCCTCAACAATCTCTTCCGCAGGGAAAATCTGCGGGACATCATCGCAGCCGTTGTCACCGTCGCGGTCGTCTCCGGCCTGCTCTATCTGGCATCGCCGACGCTCGAAACTTTCGGCAATTTCAATCTGGCGATCTTCCTCGGCCTGTTCGTGGCGGTGTTTCTGGTGCTGGGCGTACCGATCGCCTTCTGTTTTGGCCTTGGAACCCTCGCCTACCTGACCTTTACCACCTGGGTTCCGACCATCGTGATGATCGGGCGCATTGACGAGGGCATGTCGGGCATCATTCTGCTGTCGGTTCCGGTTTTCGTGCTGCTGGGCTGTGTGCTCGATGCCACCGGCATGGGCAGGGCGATTGTCGAGCTGCTATCCTCGATGTTCGGGCATATTCGCGCCGGCATGTCCTATGTGCTGCTCGGCTCGCTGTTTCTGGTCTCCGGCATTTCCGGCTCCAAGGTTTCGGATATGGCGACGGTTGCACCGGCGCTGTTTCCGGAAATGAAGCGCCGTGGCCACAAGCCCAAGGAAATGATTGCGCTGCTCGCCACCGGCGCCGCCATGGCGGATACGGTTCCGCCCTCCATCGTGCTGATCGTTCTCGGTTCGGCGGCGGGCGTGTCGATTGCCGGCCTGTTCACTTCCGGCTTCATGATCGCCATGGTGCTGCTTCTGGTGCTGGCCGTTCTGGCCCGCTGGAAGGCGCGGCATGAAAACATGGAAGGCGCAAAACGCACCCCGTGGCCGCTGGTCGGCAAGGCGGCCCTGATTGCAGCACCGGCGCTGGTTCTGCCCTTCCTCATCCGCAGCCTCGTCGGCGGCGGCGTGGCGACGGCAACCGAGGTTTCCACCATTGCCGTGCTCTATGCGATTATTATCGGTGCGGTGCTTTATGGCGGCATCAGCCTCAAAAAGCTTTATTCCATGCTGGTGGAGACGGCCGCCCTTTCCGGGGCGATCCTGCTGATCCTCGGCTGCGCCTCGGCCATGGCCTGGGGGCTGACACAGAGCGGCTTTGCCTTCCAGCTGACCGCGATGATCACCGATCTGCCGGGCGGCTGGATGACCTATATGGTCGTGTCGATCCTGATTTTCATGATCCTCGGCTGCGTGCTGGAAGGGCTGCCGGCAATCGTATTGCTCGCACCGATCATGTTCCCCATTGCCCGCACGCTTGGCATCAACGACATCCATTATTCGATGGTGGTGGTGGTCGCCATGAATATCGGCCTGATGGCGCCGCCCATCGGCATCGGTTTCTATATCGCCTGCAAGATAGGCAATGTTTCGCCTGATGAGGCCATGGGCGCCATCTGGCCCTATCTTGCAGCCATGGTCATCGGTCTGCTGCTGATTGCGGCAATTCCGGGCTTCTCGACAATTCTGCTCTGAGACCGTGGCGGGTCCACCCGCCACGCCGATGAATGACACATGCTTTTATTTTGGGAGGAGAAAGCAATGAATATCAACAGACGTACCGTGTTGGCCGGCGCCGGCTCTGCCGTTCTTGCCACCGCTTTTGTGTCGCGCGCCCGCGCTGCGCAATTCAATTATAAATATGCCAACAACCTGCCCGCCGCGCATCCCATGAACATCCGCGCCAAGGAAGCGGCTGACCGTATCGCCAAGGAAACCGACGGCCAGGTGAATATCAACATCTTCCCCAGCAGCCAGTTGGGTGCCGATACCGATGTGTTGAGCCAGGTACGCTCGGGCGGCGTTGAATTCTTTACGCTTTCGCCACTGATCCTGTCGACGCTGGTGCCGAATGCATCCATCAGCGGCATCGGCTTCGCCTTCCCGAACTACGATTCGGTTTGGGCGGCCATGGACGGCGATCTCGGCAAATATGTCCGCGGCGAAATCGCCAAACAGAACCTCGTTGCCATGGACACCATCTGGGATAACGGTTTCCGCCAGATCACCAGCGCTTCGAAGCCCATCGCCACGCCGGCCGATCTCGAAAGCTTCAAGATCCGCGTGCCGGTAAGCCCGCTCTGGACCTCGATGTTCAAGGCCTTCAAGTCGGCCCCAGCCTCGATCAATTTCGCTGAAGTCTACACCGCCTTGCAGACCGGCGTTGTCGATGGCCAGGAAAACCCGCTGGCGATCATTTCCACCGCCAAGCTGTTCGAAGTGCAGAAATTCTGCTCGGTCACCAACCATATGTGGGACGGCTTCTGGTTCCTGGCGAACAAGCGCGCCTGGGAGCGCCTGCCGGATGACCTGCGCGCCATCGTCGCCAAGAACCTCAATCAGGCCGGTAAGGACGAGCGGGCCGATGTGGCGAAACTCAATGCCTCGGTGAAGGAAGACCTGATTGCCAAGGGCATGACCTTCAACGACACCGACGCCTCACTCTTCCGCGCAACTCTCAAGGAAGCCGGTTTCTATTCCGAATGGAAGGGCAAATATGGCGATGAAGCCTGGGCCATTCTCGAAAAGGCCGTTGGCGCCAGCCTGACCTGATCGGTCCGCTGAATAATTGGCCCCGCTTTGAGAGCATTTCCAGGAAAAGTGAAAACGCTCTAGCGGGGCCGACCCGACTATTTCTGACGATTGTAATGGAGACTGTTTTGACAGGTCGCCTGACGGGAAAACGCGCCATAGTTTTTGGCGCAGGATCATCTGGTCCGGGTTTCGGCAATGGCAAGGCTGCGGCCGTGCAATTTGCCCGCGAAGGCGCGCGCGTAGCCTGTGTCGACCTTTCCGCTGACGCGGCCGAGGAAACCGCGCAGATCATTCGCGGCGAAGGTTTCGAGGCGATTGCGGTTGCTGCCGATGTCACGGAACTCGATTCCGTATCGGCTACGGTTGCGCGGACCTGCGAGATCTTCGGCGGCATCGATATTCTGCACAACAATGTCGGCGTGACCCATATGGGCGGCCCGGTAGAGCTGGACGAGGAACGTTTTCGAGCCTCGGTCGATCTCAATATCGGCTCCGTTTATCGCACCGCCAAGGCGGTACTGCCGGTGATGCTGGCGCAGGGCGGTGGGGCCATCGTCAACATCTCCTCGCTCGCCTCCATTCGCTGGACCGGTTATCCCTATTTTGCCTATTACGCCATGAAAGCCGCCGTAAACCAGGCAACCGTGGCGCTGGCAATGCAATATGCCCGCCAGGGCATTCGCGCCAATTGCGTTCTGCCCGGAATGATCGATACGCCGCTGATCTACAAACAGATCAGCAATCAATATGCCTCCGTCGAGGATATGGTGGCGGCGCGCAATGCCGCAGTCCCGGTCGGCCGCATGGGCGATGCCTTCGATATCGCCCGCGCGGCAGTCTTTCTGGCATCCGATGAAGCCAAGTTCATCACCGGCATCTGCCTGCCGGTCGATGGCGGGCAAAGCTGTGCGGTGGGAGCGTTTTCCTGATATGGCCACGATGATCCCGATGGAAAACGACCTGACAGGCGCGCGCGCGGTAGACCGGGCGCTGGGGCTGCTCTCCATGGTGGGGCGTCATGCCGAACGCGGTGTGGCGCTTTCGGTCATCGTCACCGAAAGCGGGCTGAACAAGCCCACGGCCCGCCGCCTGCTGCTGGCGCTGATCCGCGCAGGCCTGGTGGAGCAGGATGAGGAAACGCGGCGTTATTATCTGGGCGAGGAAGCCTATGTGCTCGGCAGCCTGTCATCGCGCCGCTTCGGCTTGCTGCAGATGGCCCAGGACAGTCTGACGCGGATTTCCCGCCGCACAGAGGATTCGAGCTTCCTTTCCGTGCGTCGCGACACGTTTGCGCTGTGCCTTTATCGCGAGGAAGGCACCTGGCCGGTGCGCACCCACGCGCTTCAGGCCGGTTTCGAGCACCCGCTGGGCATTGGGGCGGGATCGCTCGCCATGCTCGCGGCCCTGCCCGATGCCGAGGTGGAAAGCGTCATTGCCGCCAATAGCGGGCTGATTGCCGCGAACTATCCCGGCATCACGCTGGACGGACTGCGCCGCGATGTCGAATTGACGCGAACCAATGGTTATTCGCTCAATCCGGGTCTGATCCTCTCGAATTCCTGGGGTATCGGCGTTGCCATCCGAACACCGGATGGCGCGGTGGCGGGAGCGTTGAGCATTGCCGCCGTCGACAGCCGCATGCGGCCGGAGCGCCAGCCGGAACTGGCGGCGGTGCTGCGCGAGGAAGTGACCCGCATCGAAACACGCATTGCGGAAATGATGGCAAGCCGCGCCCGCACGCGTGGCGAAGGCGATGCGAAACGGCAAACAAGGAGAACGAGCAAATGAGCAAAGCGCAGATCGTCGGCTGGGCGCATTCGCCTTTCGGCAAATCGGCCCTTGAAAATACCGAGCAACTGATGGCTTCCGTCGTGGCGCCCGCCATAGACCATGCCGGCGTCGATGTCGGCGATATAGGCGGCATTTTCGTTGGCGTCATGAATAACGGTTTCTCGAAACAGGATTTTCAGGGCGCGCTGGTGGCCATGGGCGATGAGCGCCTCGCCTACACGCCCGCCGTGCGTTTCGAGAATGCCTGCTCGACGGGATCGGCCGCCCTTTACAGCGCCATGGATTTCATCGAGGCCGGGCGTGGACGCATCGCGCTCGTTGTCGGCGCGGAAAAAATGACGGCGCTGCCAACCGCCGAGGTGGGTGAAATCCTGCTGTCCGCCTGCTACCGTACCGAAGAAGCCGATATTTCCGGCGGCTTTGCCGGCCAGTTCGGCCGCATCGCCGAGGCCTATTTCCAGCGCTATGGCGATCGCTCGGAAGAACTGGCGATGATCGCCGCCAAGAACCACGCCAATGGCGCGGTCAATCCCTACGCCCATATGCGCAAGGATTTCGGCTTCGATTTCTGCAACACAGTATCGGATAAGAACCCTTACGTCGCAGGCCCGCTTCGCCGCACCGACTGCTCGCTGATTTCCGATGGCGCCGCCGCCATCATTCTGGCCGACGAGGAAACCGCAGCGACACTCAACCGGGCCATCGGTTTCCGGGGCCGCAAGCATGTCAATGACATTCTGGCGCTCAGCCGCCGCGATCCGCTGGCCTTCGAGGGCGCGCGCCGCGCCTGGGCAGGTTCGCTGGAACTCGCAGGCGCGACGCTCGACGACCTCTCCTTCGTCGAAACCCATGATTGCTTCACCATTGCCGAACTCATCGAATATGAGGCGATGGGATTGGCGAAGCCCGGTGAAGGCCACCGGGTGGTGCGCGAAGGCACGGCCCTGAAAACCGGTCGCCTGCCGATCAACCCCTCCGGCGGGCTGAAATCCAAGGGGCATCCGGTTGGGGCAACCGGGGTCTCCATGCATGTCATGGCGGCGATGCAATTGATGGGCGAAGCGGGCGACATGCAGATCCCCGGCGCCTCGCTCGCCGGTGTTTTCAACATGGGGGGAACTGCGGTTGCCAACTATGTCTCGATCATGGAGCGCGTGAAATGACGATACATCCTCCGGGCGGGGTTGCGCCTTCGACCACGCGGGTCATGAATCTCTCGCATTTCCTGACCCAGGCAGCGCGCCGCAACCCCGCCGACATCGGCTTCGTATGGGGTGACAAGAGCTGGACATGGGCTGAAATGGACGCCCGCGTCGATGCCATGGCGCAGGCGCTGGTAACAGAATTCGGCGTCAGGAAAGGTGACCGCATTCTGGTGCAGTCTTCCAACAACAACCAGATGTTCGAATCCATGTTCGCCTGCTTCCGCGTGGGCGCGGTGTGGGTGCCGACCAATTATCGCCAGTCGCCCGATGAGGTGGCCTATCTGGCAAAAGCCAGCGGCGCACGCGGCATGATCTGCGCCAGCGCTTTTCCCGAGCATGCAAGGGCGAGCCGCGAAGCAACCGCGATCGATTTCACCATCGCCATTGGCCCGGCCGAATTTGGCGAGGACTACGATACTATCGTGGCCCGCCATCTGGGCCAGAAAGTAAAAAGCGAGGCGGTGGATCGGGACGATCCCTGCTGGTTCTTCTTCACCTCCGGCACGACGGGTCGGCCCAAGGCTGCGGTGCTGACCCATGGCCAGATGGCCTTCGTCATCACCAACCATCTTTGCGATCTGATGCCCGGCACCGGACCGGGCGACGCTTCCATCGTCGTTGCACCGCTTTCGCACGGCGCGGGCATTCACCAGCTGGTGCAGGTGGCGCATGGGGCAAAAACGGTGCTTCCGGCTGCGGAAAAACTCGATGTGACCGCGGTGTGGGCGCTGATCGAGAAATGGCGCGTCACCAATGCCTTTACCGTGCCGACCATTCTGAAAATGCTGATCGAAGACCCTTCCGTGGATCGTTTCGATCATTCCTCGCTACGCTATGTCATCTATGCCGGTGCGCCCATGTATCGCGCCGATCAGAAACGGGCGCTCGCCAAGCTCGGCCCGGTGCTGGTGCAATATTTCGGCCTTGGCGAAGTGACCGGCAACATCACCGTGCTGCCGCCTTCCTTCCACAATGCCGAAGACGGCCCGGAGGCGCGGATCGGCACCTGCGGTTTTGATCGCACCGGCATGGAAGTGCAAATCCAGAACGATGCGGGCGAGGAGCTTCAGGCCGGTGAAACCGGCGAAATCTGCGTTATCGGCCCTGCTGTTTTCGCGGGTTATTACGATAATCCCGATGCCAATGCCAAAGCCTTCCGCAACGGCTGGTTCCGCACCGGCGATCTTGGTCACCGCGACGAGAACGGTTTCGTCTACATCACCGGCCGCGCCTCCGACATGTATATTTCCGGCGGCTCGAACATCTATCCGCGTGAGATCGAGGAGAAAATCCTCATGCATCCGGATATCAGCGAGACAGCGGTTCTGGGCGTGCCGGATGCGGTGTGGGGCGAGGTCGGCGTCGCCGTCTGCGTGGCGCGGGAGGGCGCGGATATCGCCGGCATCGACCTGAAAGCCTATCTCGACGGCAAGATGGCCCGTTACAAGCTGCCGAAAGCCATTGTGTTCTGGGATGCCATGCCGAAATCCGCCTATGGCAAGATCACCAAGAAGATGATCCGCGAGGAGCTGGAAAAGCGCGGCCAGATGCCGGTTTTTGAGGAAAAACTGACTGGCTGAAGGCCGTAACGCATAACCGGGAGGAGACGGTATGACACAGCAGACGAGAGAGATGAAAGGCGCTGTCGCCATCACCGGCGGCGCATCGGGTATCGGCTTTTCCACGGCGCAGCTGTTGATGGCGCGCGGCTGGCAGCCATGGCTTTTGGATCTCAAGCGTGAGGCGCTGGATGCGGCCTGCGAAAAACTCGGCATCGATGCTTCGCGCGGCATCGTCTGCAATGTGGCGGATGAGACGTCGATAGAAGAGGCTTTCGCCGCCTTGACGGCAGGCGGCGCCGATCATGCCGTTGATCTGGTGGCCGTCGTCAACAGCGCCGGCATCGGTATCGACAAGCTTTCCGTCGATACCAGCGTGGAAGAATTCCGTCGTATCGTTGACGTCAATCTCGTCGGCAGTTTCGCCGTGGCCCGCACCGCCGCGCGTTATTGGCTGGACCGCGCAATTTCCGGTTCGATCGTCAATATCAGCTCGGTTTCCGGCATGTGCGGCAATCGTGGTCGCAGCGCCTATGGCGCTTCAAAAGGCGGCGTCAATCTTCTGACGATGGTTATGGCAAACGAGCTGGGGCAATCGGGCATTCGCGTCAATGCGATTGCGCCCGGCCCCGTCGATACCCCCCTCACCCAGGCGGTTCATACGGAGAATGTTCGCAGCCAGTGGCACAGCCGCGTTCCCATGCACCGCTATGGCAGGACGGACGAGATCGCCTCTGCCGTGGCTTTCCTTGTGTCGGACGACGCGAGCTACATCAACGGACAGGTGCTGGCCGTGGATGGCGGCTTCATTACCGCAGGGCTTGCGGTATGACGATAATGCCCCCGGAGGGGCTTCCGCGCAGCATCGTCCATCCGGGGCCGGCAACACCCGAACGCTTCCGCGTCGTCGGCTGCCACGCCCATCCGGTCAGGCTGAATGCCAGACCCGGTGTCTGCGTCAACGAGGCGATTGCAGAGGCCTTTGTCGAACAGGGTTTCGATGGCGGTTATGTCAGACTGAAAAATGTGCCGATGAAGCGGTTGCACTATGTGATGCCCGCCGCCGCACCCGATGACGCCCATGCCGCCTGGTATAGCGAAACATTCTCCATGCCGGGAGGCACGATCATCGATGCCGGCCTGCATATGGGGCGGCGCGACGGTCAGCCGTTCCTGCACTGCCATGGTTCGTGGAAAAGTGCCGAAGGCGTTCTCTCCATGGGCCACCTGCTGCCTTTGGAGTCCGAATTTGTTGGGGAAACACCGCTTGAGGCGCTGGCGCTGGATGGCGCAATTCTGGACGTGCAGAAGGACGAGGAAACCAATTTCCCCCTCTTCACGCCCATCGCCCAACCGCGCAACCGGAAAGATGCAGGGCTCCGGGCGCTGTTGTGCACCGTGCGGCCCAATACCGATATCTGCACGGCGCTTGAAGCCGCCTGCAGACAGTTCGACCTGAGGGAGGCCGAGGTCAATGGTATCGGCAGCCTGATCGGTGCGGATTATGAAGACGGAACAAGTCTCACCGCCTATGCCAGCGAAATCCTCATCCGCAATGGCCGCATCCACCCCTCCGCCACGGGTGGCGAACGGGCAATGCTGGATATTGCGATGGTCGATCTTACCACGGGGATCAGCGGCGGGCGGCTGGTGCGCGGCAAAAACCCGGTCTGCGTCACTTTCGAGCTGCTTCTGACCGAAAGACAGGGGGCGGCTGCATGAGTTGCGCCGTGCAACTCCACCGCCCGCCTTACCGTACCTCACGCCGCCTACGGCTTTTCCGCAGGCAACCATTCTTCCAGCGTCACCTCAAAGGTCATGCACACCGGGTTGGCGCCGGCGATGAAGGGACCGCCATAAACCGCGCCATCGGTATCGGCGACAACGCCGGTCAGCGCGGCGCGCAGGGAGCCATCCGTCTGGGCGCGCACTTCACCGGCAATCGAAACGATTTCAACGGCAGGACCGCTTATCTGCAAAAACGCGCCGCTGCGGGTGCCGAGACACGCATCCACCAGACTGCCCAGCGCGCCGCGCACGAAGGCATTACGGAAACCTTCGGCCAGACACAGTTTCTCGACGCCGAGCACGAGATCTTCATTGGGCGCAATGCGGGCATAGGCCACGCGGCCCATGGAGCCGGATTCGACAGTGTTATGCGTGTTCATCGGCGGGCTCCGTGCGGTTCCTGGGTTGAAGAAGGGGAATATTGGTTTCGGGATCGAAGGACTGCTGCAGCACAAAACTGTCGAGCGAGGTCACAAGGGCGGAAATGCCGCCTTCTCCGACGATACAGGATTCCGTCAGCAAATGGCCCCCTTTGACCACACCCGCCGCGGTCCGCATGGCGGCATGGCAGTGCACGATCGGCTCGCCCTTCATGCTCCGCCCCAGCGTGGCGTTGCCGAAAACCAGCCAGGCCGCCCCGGCATCGATGGGTTTCGTATAGGCGATGACCGCCCTGCCGGAGGGATCGGGTGGAGCCACGCAATAGGACAGAATGTCGAAATAACCGCCGAGAATGGTCAAAGAGGCATTTTCAATGCCGTTTTCGGCCAAAGACCGCACGATTCCATCGTAAAGGCTGCACCCCGGCGCGATGAACAGCCGCATATGGCGCGCAGATGGCGAGCGCAGGCTGTTGATACGCACCGGCGAAGAAATACCGGGGTGTATCAGCGTTCTCGGCCTTGGAAAATGCTGTTGCCGTGTGGGTGCCATGCCTGCTCCTCCCTGCTGCCTGTACCTTGCAGTACGGTACTTAAAGACCAGCCAAAGGTGCTTTCGAATGGCGTCGCCAAAGTGCCCTCCGGAAAACACTTCTTTCGCGAGCGGCCCCACGGACGGCAGATTTTTTTGCGATACATTTCAGGGAGACCGGCATGACGAAGCCGCTGGACAGAATTGACCGCAAAATATTGCGAGCCCTGCTGGAGAACGGCAGGCTGAGCAATACGGAACTATCGGAAAAGGTGGGGCTGTCGCCCAGCCCTTGCTGGCAGCGCGTCAAGCGGCTGGAAGACGAAGGGGTCATTCGCGGCTATACCGCCATTCTCGATCAGGCCCATCTTGGACTGACCGAGACGGTGATCATCGAGGTCATGCTGGAACGTCACGACGATGAAGTTCTGGAACGTTTCGGTAAGGCCATGGCCGCTCTTCCCGAAGTGCTGGAAGCCTATCTGACAACCGGCGAATATGATTATCTCATCAAGGTGGCGGTGGCGGGAACCGCGGGCTACGAGCAGTTTCTGCGCCGCAAGCTCTACAAGATCGAGGGTGTGCGCCATTCCCGCTCCTGTTTCGCACTTAAATGCCTCAAGCATACTTTATCGGTCGTGCCCGATGCGGAGCCGCCACCCGCCTGAAAGGAGCCTGCCTCCGCGGCGGTTTTTCCTTACGGGCGCAGAAGCAGCGTCACCGACCAGATGACAAAGGCGGCAACCGCGATCTTCCAGCAATCGCCTCTTTTTTTCAGGCCCGGCAGACCGAGCGGCCGGATGATCTGGACCACCATGGCCAGCAGTAAAAAAAGGCCGATCGCCTTTGTCATTTATTGAGCCTTTTCTTTATTTCTGCATCGTCACAGGCTGGACATTTTTACCGTTCACCAGAAGAGTGCAACTCATTCGGGTAACGCCCGTCCTATGACCTGTCCGACCGTCCGTCCGAACGCATGAGAGTGTTTTCATGAGCAGAAATCTTCTACCCGTATTCGCTCTTTTATCCAGCACTCTGTTTCTTTTTCTCGGCAACGGCCTTCAGGGCCTCGTGCTGCCGGTGCGTGGTTCGGCGGAAGGTTACTCCAACGAAATTCTTGGCTTTCTGGGCACCTCCTGGGCGGCGGGATTCGTCGTCGGTTGCTTTGTCGCGCCTGCCATCGTGCGCCGCGCCGGGCATGTGCGGGCATTCGGGTCCTTCGTGGCGCTGGTGTGCCTGACGGTGCTGATGACCGGCCTTATCATCGACGACACCTCATGGATCGCGCTGCGCGCGCTAACCGGTTTCTGCACGGCCGGAACCTCGATGATCATCGAAAGCTGGCTGAACGAGCGCGCCACCAATGAAAGTCGTGGCATGATCTTCTCGCTTTATATCGCCATCACGCTGCTCGGCGTCGTGGCGGGGCAGATGATCGTGCCGATGGGGGATATCAGCAATACCTCGCTGTTCATGATCTGCGGCATCATCTATTGCATCGCCATTCTGCCGGCCACGCTTTCGAAAGCGGCGAGCCCACAGCCGTTGCAGAAGGTGAAGCTGGATCTGCCGGCCCTTTACCGCAACTCACCGGTTTCCTTCATCGGCATTCTGATGATCGGCATTGCCAACGGCGCTTACGGTACGCTCGGCGCCGTCTTCGGTGCGCGGGCAGGACTGGACCCGACCATGATCGCCATCATGGTGTCCGTCACGATTTTCGTCGGTGCGCTGGCGCAATTTCCCGCAGGCCGGCTTTCAGACCGGATAGACCGCCGCTATGTGCTGGCGGGCTTGGCCGGGCTTGGCGCGGTCGCGGGCCTGGCTGTCGCGGTGGTCCAACCGCATGATGTTTATGTGCTGATTTCGATGATCGCCATTTATGGCGCCGCCGCCAACGCGCTCTATCCCATCGCCGTGGCACATGCCAACGACTTCGCCGCATCGGAAGACTTCGTCAAGGTTTCCGGTGGTCTGCTGCTGCTTTACGGCATCGGCACCATCATCGGCCCGACGCTCGGCGGCGCGATCATGACCCATTTCGGCCCCTATGCGCTGTTTCTGGTCACGGCTGTGGCCCATCTGCTCATCACCGCCTATGCCATCATCAGAAGCCGCCGGCGCGCAGCACTTTCAACCGAGGAAAAAGACAATTTCTCGACGATGATGCCAACGACACCCTCGCCGCTCGTCACGCCGGAAAGTATTGCGCTTGACCCGCGCGCGCCGCAATATCCAGGCGACGATGGCGACTATGTGGAAAAAGGAGCAGGCATATGAGCCTCTTTGACGATGACCGTCCGCAAAAACCGGCAGCGCATGAGATCGGTGGCGATCTCAGCCTTCTTTCCGTGGACGAACTGAGCAGCCGTATCGATCTTCTGCAAGCCGAAATCACCCGACTCGAAGAGGAGAGGACACGGAAATCCGCCGGAAGGCAGGCGGCGGAAAATCTCTTCCGATCCTGACGCGCACTGCAGAATAGGTACACGACTGCACTTCCGCTGCCGTAAGCTAAGGCTCAGCCAGCGCCCGAAAATGAATATTACGGGGCAGTCTTTCGTTTACCATTAACCAAAAATTAAGCTTTCTGAGAGATTACTATACATGTCCAGTTCTTCTGGACCTCAGGCATCTTCTCCATACGGCGAATTGGTCTGATTTTTCTCCCTGTTTTACCTTGAGAGCCGCTTTCGCGGCTCTTTTTTTGCCGCTGGCCGGTTTCCGTAAAACTGTGGGTATTAACCCTTCTTTAATAATTGCCTTGCGCATTTCAGGTAAAGATACCATCCTGAAAACACTAAAGGCCGGAACAAAATATCCGCGTCGTCGTTGCCTGACAGTGTGGTGCGTGAGCAGGGATTTAAAGAAAATGTCGGAACAGGTTTTAAATACCATAAGCTTTGCGGGTCGCGCAGCTGCTTCCAACCAGTTCAAGACCCTCTATACCGAAGGCATGACCTTGGTTGAGGAAACGGCAAGTTATCTCGACGGCGCCGGCCGCGCCGCCTCCAAGGTGCTGCCGCGCATGGCCTCGGTGCTTTATGCGGCGGAATCGATGCGCCTCACCACCCGCCTGATGCAGATGGCCTCCTGGCTGCTTCTGCAGCGCGCCGTCAACAACGGTGAAATGACGCGCGATCAGGTTCTGAGCGAAAAGAACAAGGTGCGACTCGACAGCTTCAACGTCGACCGCAATGCGCCCGGCTGGAACGACCTGCCGGAATCCTTCCGCGACCTCATCGAGCGCTCGCTGCGTCTCCAGAACCGCATCGCCCTGCTCGACCGCGAAATCTATCGCCCGTCCGAAGCCGCCAAGGTGCCGGACAATGAAAACAGCGTGCAGGCGCAGCTCAACCTCCTGCGCACGGCTTTCTCGATCAACTGAGAAAAGACGACCTTATCCGGACAATTTGAAAAGCAGGCTCACCGGCCTGCTTTTTTCTTTTGCGTGCTACGGGGGCGCGAGCGCCATCGCCGAAAAATGGCAACAAAAAAGCCCGGCAAAACCGGGCTTTTTTTTAAACGATCCGTCCGCAAGAGGATCAGAGGCCGAGGCCGCCGAAACGCTTGTTGAACTTGGAAACGCGACCACCGCGGTCCATAAGCTGCTGGTTGCCGCCCGTCCATGCCGGATGGGACTTGGGGTCGATTTCAAGGTTCATGACGGCGCCTTCCGAACCCCAGGTGGAGCGGGTTTCGTATTCGGTGCCATCGGTCATGACCACCTTGATCGTGTGATAATCGGGATGGATATCAGCCTTCATGACAATCTTCCTGGTTAAGTGACGTGCGGTCCATTTGCCGCAATTGCGTCAACTGAGCCATTTCAATAAATGAAGCCATAGACCAGATGGGCTATGGCTTCCCAATTCGATGCGGAGCCTATACATGAAGGTCGCCCAGATAACAAGAGCCTGCAATCCCCTTGTGAAGGGAGATGGCCAAAGGGGCGGGAATTTTGCCGCACGCGGGAAATTCACCCGCAAAAGGCCCAAAACGGCAGGGAATGAGGAGCATAGAGGACGTGGCAGACATTGACGAGCAGAAAGCGGCGAAACAACGAAGCCTGAAGCCGCTTCTTGGCCTGTTTCCCTATCTCCGGCGTTACCGCGGCCTGATGGCGGCTGCCCTTTTCGCTCTCGTGCTTTCTTCCGCCACGACACTCGCCCTGCCGCTTGCCGTTCGCCGCATTATCGATCACGGTTTCCAGACGCCGGACGGCGGCATGATCAACAGCTATTTCGCCATGCTTCTGGCGATTGCGGTAGTCCTCGCGCTCGCCAGCGCCATGCGTTATTATTACGTCATGACCATCGGTGAAAGGGTCGTCGCCGATCTGCGCCGCGATGTCTTTGCCCACCTCACCACCTTGTCGCAGCAGTTTTTCGATAGCAATCGATCCGGCGAGCTGACCTCGCGGCTGACCGCCGATACCGTGCAGATTCGCTCGGCTTTTGGCTCGTCCGCCTCGGTAGCGCTGCGCAATATCATCATGTGCTGCGGAGCGGTGGCGATGATGATCTATACCAGCCCCGGCCTTTCCGGCCTTGCGCTGCTTGCCATTCCCTTCATCGTTTTTCCGCTGATCGCCTTCGGACGCTCGGTTCGCGCCCGCTCCCGCACCACGCAGGACACATTGGCCAATTCCGCCGCCTATGCTTCCGAGACGATTGCGGCGAGCCGCACCGTGCAGTCCTTTAATGCCGAGGTGCTGGCGAATGCCCGTTATGGAGCCTCCGTGGAAGCCGCCTATCAGGGCGCACGCGCCGCCATCGGCGCCCGCTCCATCCTCACCGCCGTTGCCATTGCGCTCGTCTTCGGCAGCGTCGTCGGCATTCTCTGGTATGGCGCGCAAAGCGTGCTCTCGGGCACTATGACGGCCGGTACGCTCGGCCAGTTCGTGCTTTATTCGGTCATCGCGGCAAGCGGTCTCGGTCAGCTCTCGGAAGTATGGGGCGAACTGGCGCAGGCGGGCGGTGCGGCAGAACGGCTCTCCGAACTGCTGAACGAGCACTCGCCCGTCGCGGAACCCATATCGCCCGTCGCCATGCCGCAACCGCCGCGCGGCGAGGCGGAATTCGAGAATGTCGATTTCGTTTATCCACTCGCGACAGAACGGCCGATCGTTTCCAGCCTCTCCTTCAAGGTCAGCGCCGGCGAAACCGTCGCCATCGTCGGGCCTTCCGGTGCCGGCAAGAGCACGGTCTTTTCGCTGCTGATGCGCTTTTACGATCCGCAGCAGGGCCGCATCACCGTCGATGGCACGGATATTCGCGACGTCACCCTTGCCGATCTGCGCGCGCGCCTGTCCATCGTTCCGCAGGATGTGGCGATATTCGCCTCCTCCATCCACGATAATATCGCCTTTGGCCGACCTGACGCGACACGCGAGGAGGTGCGGGCCGCCGCCATCGCCGCACAGGCCGACAGCTTCATCGAACGTCTCACCGAAGGATATGATACGCAGGTGGGCGAGCGCGGCGTGACGCTTTCCGGCGGCCAGCGCCAGCGCATCGCCATTGCCCGCGCCATTCTGCGCAATGCGCCAATCCTGCTGCTCGACGAAGCCACCTCGGCGCTGGATGCGGAAAGCGAAACGCTGGTGCAGAAGGCGCTCGATGAGTTGATGAAAACCCGCACCACCATCGTCATCGCCCATCGCCTCGCCACTGTGCTGAAGGCTGACCGTATTCTGGTGATGGATGAGGGCCGCATCATCGAAGAGGGCACGCATCAGAGCCTCATTCGCCAGAATGGCCTTTATGCGCGGCTTGCCCGGCTGCAATTCCAGACCGGGCCGGACGAATTGCGCGCCCAGGCCTAGATCACGCCAGCACTTTGCGCCCCGCAACGCGGCCGGAAAACAGGCAGCCGCCAAGGAACGTGCCCTCCAGCGCATTATAGCCATGCATGCCGCCGCCGCCGAAACCCGCCACTTCTCCGGCGGCATAAAGGCCCGGAACCGGCGCACCGGCGGCATCCAGCACCCGCCCCTCAAGATCGGTATGGAGGCCACCAAGCGTCTTGCGCGTCAGCACATGCAGCCGCACGGCGATCAGCGGCCCCATTGCCGGATCAAGCAGCCGGTGCGGTTTTGCCGTCCGCATCAGCCGGTCGCCGAGATAACGGCGCGCGCCGTGGATGGCCGTTACCTGCGCATCCTTGCTGAAACCGTTTTCGATTTCGCGGTCGCGCGCCTCTATCTGATGACGGATATGGTCTATATGCAGCCGGTCGTCGCCGCTGATGGCATTCATCGCCGTCACGAGTTCTTCGAGCCTATCCCGGACGGCGAAATCTTCGCCGCGCTCCATGAAGGCACGCACCGGTCCCGGCGGTTCCTTGCCCAGTCTTTTGAGCAGCAGCCTTATATCCTTGCCGGTCAGATCCGGATTCTGTTCCGAGCCTGAAAGCGCAAATTCCTTCTTGATGATCGCCTTGGTCAGAATGAACCAGCTATGGCCGCTGCCGCGTTCACCCAGCATTTTTAGCGTGCCGAGCGTATCGAAACCCGGCATGGCCGGGGCGGCAAGGCGGTTTCCATCCGCATCGCACCAGAAGGACGAGGGGCCAGGCAAGATGCGGATGCCGTGACCCGGCCAGATCGGATCGAGGTTCTTCACGCCCTCGGTATAATGCCACATGCGGTCACGGTTGATGACGGCTCCACCGGCGGTTTCCGTAATGGCGATCATGCGGCCATCCACATGCGCGGGAACACCGCAAACCATGCTGGCAGGAGGCTCGCCCAGCCGTTCCACCGGCCAGTTGCGCCGCACCAGTTCCTGATTGCCGCCGATGCCGCCAGAACTGACGATGACCGCAGCAGCGGAGAAGACAAAATCGCCCTGCTCTTCCCGGCTGCTCTCCTGCCCGCGCTGCACCTGGTCGGGTGCAAGAACAGCGCCTGAAACACCGGTCACCCGGCCGTCGGTGATCTCCAGACGATCAACCCGGTGGCGAAAGCGAAAGGTTAGCCGGCCGGTTGCCGCCATGGCCTTCGCCTTTTTTACGAAGGGTGCAAGTACGCCCGGACCCGTGCCCCAGGTTACATGGAAACGCGGAACGGAATTGCCATGGCCGTGGGCAAGGCTGCCGCCGCGTTCGGCCCAGCCGACAACGGGAAACCAGCGCATGCCCATGCGGTGCAGCCATTCGCGTTTCTCACCGGCAGCAAAATCGAGATAAGCCTCCGCCCAGCGGCGCGGCCAATAATCCTCCGGACGGTTGAAACCGGCCGAACCGAACCAGTCCTGTCTTGCAAGATCGAGACTGTCTCGCACCCGCATCCGGCGCTGTTCGGGACTATCGATGAAAAACAGTCCACCCAGCGACCAGAAGGCCTGCCCACCAAGGTTCTGCTCGCCCTCCTGATCCACGACGCAGACGCTGAAACCCCGCTCAGCCGCCTCGGTTGCCGCCACCAGCCCGGCAAGCCCCGCGCCGACAACGATCACATCATAGCCTTCCATCAGCCCCTCCCAGATATGACGGAATTACTTTTACGCGAACGTAAATTTACTTTCATCAGAAGGCAACCGCGATGACGCGGTCCGCGATTTCAGCGCTCAGTAAGCTTGAGTTCGATACGGCGGTTCTGCTGCCGTGCTTCCGGCGTATCGCCTTCGGCAATCGGCTGATATTCGCCGAAACCGGCGGCGACCAGCCGGTTTGCCGGCACGCCCTTGGAGATCAGGAATTTCACAACCGAGGTGGCGCGGGCCGAGGAAAGCTCCCAATTGTCCCGATAACGCCCGGAACCGGAAAGCTGAACATTATCCGTATGGCCATCCACGCGCAGCACCCAGTTGATCTCCGCCGGAATCTCCTTGGCAAGATCGAGCAGCGCGACAGCAAGCTTCTCCATCTCCGCCTGCCCTTCCGGGTTGAGTTCATTGCCGCCGGAGGGGAAGAGCACTTCGGACTGGAAGACAAACCGGTCGCCGACGATGCGGATGTTTTCGCGGTCCGACAGGATTTCGCGAAGCCGCCCGAAGAAATCGGAGCGATACCGGTTTAGTTCCTGCACCCGCTGCGCCAGCGCGACATTGAGACGGCGACCGAGATCGGCGATCTTGACCTGAGAAGAGGCATCCTTGGCTTCCGAGGCCTGAAGCGCGGCTTCGACCGAGGCGATCTGCGCTCTCAGCGCTGCAATCTGCTGGTTGAGCAATTCGATCTGTGCGGAGGCACGGGAATTGGCCTGCCGCTGCTCGTCCAGCTCACCGGTCAGGCTACCGATCCGGGCATTGGCATTCGCATTGCTGCCAGATCCCGCATCGAGAAGCGCCTGCAGGCGCGAGCGCTCGTTTTCGGATGCGGCAAGGGTGGATTGCAGGCTCGCGAGTGCGTCCTCAATATCCTGCTTGTTGCCTTTTTCCATGGCCAGAAGTTCGGTCAGTTCGGCAATCTGGCTGTTGAGACGTGTCAGCACCTCGTCCTTGCCGGTGATTTCCCGCGACAGAACGAATTGCGCCAGCACGAAGACCGTGAGCAGAAACATGATGGCCATGAGCAGCGTCGAAAGCGCGTCGACGAAACCCGGCCAATAATCCACACCCCTGTCGCGGCGGCGGTTGCGCGCAAGCGCCATGGCTACTCGCTCCCGTTATCGTGCCGGGTGCGTCCGGAAGATTTCGTGTCGCTGTCGATCCGCGCCGACAGCCGGTCGAGCGTGCGGCGGAGCGATTTCGATTCTTCCTGCTGCGCTTCGATCCAGTCACGCAACATCTGCTGTTCGCTGCGCATGTTCTTGACCAGGCCCTGAATGCCTTCGGCAAGGCTGGTCATGGCCGCAAGCGAGCGCTCGGTGCTGACCACGGCGCCGGGTTCGCCCTTGAACTCCCGCGGCCCTTCCGTGGTATCCGTCACCGAGGAAAGCCAGTTTTCGAGCTGGGTATAAAAACGGTTCTGGGCGCGGCCGGCCTGAAGATCGAGGAAGCCGAGAATCAGCGACCCCGAAAGACCGAGCAGCGACGAGGAAAAGGCCGTTCCCATGCCCGCCAGCGGCGCAGTCAGGCCTGCCTTGAGGGAGCCGAGAATATCGTTGCTGTCGCCGGCGCTTGGATCGAGCGACTGGATGACATTGCTGATGGCGCCAATGGTGCCGATCAGGCCCCAGAAGGTGCCGAGCAGGCCGAGAAACACCAGCAGGCCGACGAGATAACGCGATGTGTCACGCGTCTCGTCAAGGCGCGTCGCGATGGAATCGAGGATCGTCCGCTGCGTAACGGCAGAAAGCCGGACTTCGCCACGCTTGCCGATCAGCGTGCTCATCGGCGCAAGCAGCTTGGGCGCACGGCCGACCTTTTCGACGCTGCCGGCAGCGCGAAAGCCATTGAACCAGCGCACTTCGGAACGCAGGCTCATCGTCTGTGTAAACACCAGAATAATGCCGATGGCCAGCACGCCGAGAATGAAGCCGTTGAGCCCCGGATTGGTCATGAAGGCGGTGTGGGCCTGCCGGTAAAGAATGGCCGCCAGAAAGCCCACGAGGACCAGAAACAGAACCATCGTCCAGAGAAACGGTGTCGGGCTGGACAGCTTGTGGCTGTATTGCCGTGTGGTCACCGGTTTCTCGACGCCAAGATCGAGCAGCTCCGAATCCGCCATAACGTTCGCATTCCCTTTGGTCAGCTATCCAGCGGAAGCTATTTGAAAATTGCGACGATTTGAAGCGAAAAGCCGGTCTTTCGTCACAGGCGTTTCACGAAAACAGCCTGGAACCGGAGGACGGAAAACAAAAACGCCCGGCGAATATTCACCGGGCGTCTAAAACTTGCGGAAAACGGCAGGTTTTCCGCCGAAAACCAATCAGCGGCCCGGAATGGGACGGTTGGCGACCTCAACGAGCGCCTTGTGGATATATTCGTTGCCGGCAGCGACGGAGCTGCTGCCGAAGATATCCGTGCCGCCCTTGATGTCGGAGGCGAAACCGCCGGCTTCACGAATCAGCACCAAGCCTGCCGCCATGTCCCATGGCGAAAGATCGGCTTCCCAGTAACCATCTAGACGGCCAGCGGCAACGTAGGCGAGATCGAGCGACGCCGCACCCATGCGGCGGATGCCGGCTGCCTCCCCCATGACGTGGCGAAGTTCGACCAGGAACTTGCCGTGATTGCCGCGGCCAAGATGCGGCACGCCGCAACCGATGACGCAATCGGTCAGCGCCTTGCGCGCAGCGACGCGGATGCGGCGATCGTTGAGGAACGCGCCGCCGCCGCGCTCGGCAGTGTAGAGTTCGTCGGTGGCCGGATTGAAGATCACACCGGCGACGACTTCACCGTTACGCTCGAGCGCAATGGAAACCGCGAAATGCGGAATGCCGTGCAGGAAGTTGGTGGTGCCATCCAGCGGATCGACGATCCAGCGATGTGCGCCGTCCGTGCCCTTTTCCTCGCCGCCTTCTTCACCCAGGAAGTCGTAGGTCGGGCGGGCCTTCATCAGCTCGTCGCGCACGATCTTCTCGGCTTTCAGGTCCGCCTGCGAGACGAAATCGCTCGGTCCCTTGACCGAGACCTGAAGGTTCTGCACTTCACCGAAGTCACGCGACAAAGACTTACCCGCCTTGATGGCGGCCTGAACCATGACATTGAGAAGGGCTGAACGGGCCATCGATGTTGTTTCCTGGAAAGCTTGCGAACCGCCCGGAAGCTCACCGGGCAGGCACGTCATTATTTTCTTGAATTGAAAGTTTGCGGTTCAAGACCACAAAACGCGCGGAAATTCAAGGCAAAAAGCCGATGGGTCAACGCCAGCGTGGCAAGGCTACCCTTCCATCACGTCGGGCGGAAACGATTTGCGGCCTCAATCGCCTTCTTCTGCTGCTCGTCGGTGATGCCGAGATAAAAGTCCTCGAGCGACGGGTCCTTCAGCCCGGCGCGGCGGGAAAGCACATACCATTTGGCCGCTTCGACCGGATCGGGCCGGGTGCCGAGCGCCTGAATGTAAAGATGCGCCACCTTGTTCTGCGCCACGACATTTCCGCGCTGTGCCGCACCATAGAGCCAGCGGAAGCCCTCATCCAGATTGCGCTCACCGCCGAAACCATTGACCAGCCAGATGCCGAGATCGACCTGCGCGGTATCGTAGCCCGCCTTCGCGGCCCGTGTCAGCCAGTCCCGCGCCTTTGCCTTCTTCTCGGCCGGCACATCCTTGAGCGACCAGTAAATCTGCGACACCGCATATTGCGCATCGGCAATGCCCTGTTCGGCGGATTTCTCATAGAACGGCAAAGCCATCAGCAGACCCTTGGCGCCGGGATTTTCCGAAACCAGTATCTGACCCCAGTTGAACTGGGCAGAGGCGTTGCCAGCTTCCGCCGCACGGCGCATGAAATCGTCGGCCTTCGCCTTGTCGCGGGTGACGAATTTGCCTTCCATCAGGATCAGCGCGAATTTGAACATGGCGACGGGATCGCCACCCTGAGCCGCCTGCTGGTACCAGAAAGCAGCTGTCTTCTCGTCACGGGCGATGCCCAGACCACGCGACATCATTTCCGCCACCAGCGTCTGGGCGGCTGCGTCACCGTTCTGCGCGCGGTTCAGCGCCTTGTCGAGCGCCTGCACATATTCGCCGCGCTGGAAATGCCCGTAAGCTTCGTCCACCCGGCCCTTGAATTCCTTTTCAGGCGGCAGCGCCGGCAATTCCGCGCCCATGCGCTGATAGACATTCACGCCTGCCGACGGCTGCAAGTCCTTCTGCTCTTCGGATTGCACCCGGCCCTGACGGGTCGGCTGAGCCTCATTTTCCAGCTGGCGGGACAGCGCATTGCTTTCGCTCTGCGGCCCGGACTGGGCAAAAGCGACACCCGCCGGCGCGCCGAAAGCGAGCGCCAGCAGCGAAACGGAAAGGCAGAGGTGAACCGAGCGCATGATCATCGCCTGTATCAACCGTCAAACCGTGGCGCTTTTTCGTCAAGCAGGGCGTTGATTTCAGAAACGGCCTGGGCAGCGCCGGTGGCGTTATCGAAAACGCCGCTGCGCATTGCCACGAACTCCACACCGGTTTCGGCCACGGCCACCACCGAGGACACATCGGTACCACCCATGACGATGGCCGGGATTTCGATCATCGAGGCCCACCACTCGCCGAGCGCCAGGTTTTTGGGGTGCGCTTCCGGCTTGATGTCGCCTTCGAGCTTGCCGAAAAACACATAATCCGGATTGGCCTCGCCCTGCTCCAGCGCCTTGTGACGGTCATCCGCATTGCCGCCGCCGACGATGAGCTTCGGGGTGAATTTTTCCACGGCCTCGGCAAGCGCCTCGCCATTGCCAACCACATGCAGGCCATCCGCCTTCACGCGACCGGCAACGCGGCTGTCGCCGGCGATGAGCGCTGCCGCACCTGCCTTCTGGACAAGCGGCACGATCAGTTCGGCGCGTTTCTGGAAAGCGGCGTCATCCAGACCATATTGCGGAATGATGACGGAAGCGACATCGCCGCCCCGCAATGCATCTTCCACCTCTGTCGCCTGCTTTTGCGCGTCGTCCGATTGCGGAACGATCAGGACAAGGCGGCAACGATCTTCAACTAGGGTCATCGGTTCGTCCATTTCAGACAGAAGACGCTTACCGCGCAATCTGCACTCGTTTTCATATGACAAATCCGATAAACCGGACCGGCGAAAGGATCAACTGTCCATCCATGCTCACCGATTTTCATTTTTATCTCGTCGCCATCCCCGCAGTCGTGCTCGTCGGTCTTTCCAAGGGCGGGCTGGGCGGTGCTCTGGCCCTTATGGGCGTGCCGCTGATGGCGCTTGCCGTATCGCCAGTGCAGGCGGCGGCCATCTTCCTGCCGATCCTGATCGTCATGGATATCGTGGCGCTTTTTGCCTGGCGGCATTACAACCACCGGGAAACGCTCCTCATCATGCTGCCGGGCGCAATCGCCGGTATCGCGCTCGGCTGGGCGACCTCGAGCCTCATTTCCGCGGACGCCATGCGTCTCGTCGTCGCCTCTGTCACGATCCTGTTCGTGCTGCGTTACTTCCATGAGAGCTTCAAAAGCCGCAAAGGCCAGGAAATCCCGGCCAAGCCGCAAAGACCGGCTGCTGCAACCCTCTGGTCCAGCCTGTCGGGTTATGCGAGTTTCGTGGCTCATGCGGGCGGTCCGCCCTTTCAGATCTATGTTCTGCCGCTGAAGCTCGATCCAAAGACCTATACCGGCATGAGCGTGCGCTTCTTCGCCATCATGAATGCGATCAAGCTCATTCCCTATTTCGCGCTCGGCGCGCTGGACGCCACCAACCTCAAGACATCGGCAAGCCTGCTGCCGGTGGCGATGCTGGCGACGCTTGCTGGCGCCAGGGTGGTGAAATATCTGAAACCGGCCGTGTTTTACCCACTCATGTATGCCATGGCGCTGATTGCGGCGCTTAAACTGCTATGGGACGGACTGCCGTTCTAAATCCGACAATAAAAAAGCTCTGGCAGCAGGTTTTCGCCGCCAGAGCTCGAAAGGCTCAGACCGTCGACCCCTCATTCATCGAGGGCCGACGGAATGGCATAAATCAATGTCTTGTCGAGGCCTTGAGCCTCTGCAGTTCATCCTTCAGGCGCAGTTTTCGACGTTTAAGGTCCGCGATCTCTCTATCGTCAGACGACGGGGAAGCAAGAATACTTTCGAGCTCCTCCTCCAGAGCACCGTGTTTCTTTTCGAGCGATGCAATATGAGCCTGAATGGTCATGCGGCACGTCCTTCCTTTTTGAACCTACCTCCAGCTCTCCATCGCTGGAGTTTCAGGTTTACGACGGCAATGTGACACGGATCGCGCCGCTTGTCGAAGGCGAAATGAAGGCAATAAGTGGGCAATTTGGTCGCAAGGGATAACTTCCCGTTACCGCGATTTGATGATAGAGGCTCGTGAACGATCACAGACGCGCCGGAGCCGATCCGGCTGGCATAAAATGGGGATGACGAGATGCCCGATCAGGACCAGGCGGACATCAGGCTCACGCTGGCGCGGCTGCGCCAGGAGCATGAGGATTATGACGCGGCGATCAACGCGATGATCCAGACCAGCTGCGATGCGCTGAGAATACAGCGCATGAAAAAGAAGAAGCTGGCCGTCAAGGACAAGATGACCCAGCTCGAAGACCAGGTCATTCCCGATATCATCGCCTGAGCCCGGAGACATTACGTGACAGCAGAAACGCCCCCCGTCGCCATCATCATGGGCAGCCAGTCCGACTGGGAGACCATGAAGAACGCCGCCGATACGCTGGATGCGCTCGACATCGAATACGAAGCCCGCATCATTTCCGCCCACCGCACCCCGGACCGGCTTTATGACTTCGCCAATAGCGCGAAGGACGAAGGCTTCAAGGTCATCATCGCCGGTGCGGGCGGCGCCGCCCACCTGCCGGGCATGACGGCCTCGATGACGCCGCTTCCGGTCTTCGGCGTTCCGGTGCAGTCCAAGACCATGTCCGGTCAGGACAGCCTCTATTCCATCGTGCAGATGCCCGCCGGAATTCCGGTTGGCACGCTCGCCATCGGCAAGGCAGGCGCGATCAATGCGGCCCTTCTTGCCGCCGCGGTTCTGGCGCTGAGCGACGACGACCTCGCCGACCGGCTGGATGCCTGGCGTGCGCGCCAGTCGGCGGCTGTCGCGGAATATCCAATGGACAGCACCCAGTGACGACAAAAGTGATGGCAAAGACGACCAACCTGACCATCGGCATCATCGGTGGCGGGCAGCTCGGGCGTATGCTGGCGATGGCCGCAGCCCGCCTCAACCACCGTACCATCGTACTCGAACCGCAGGCCGATTGTCCGGCTGCGCAGGCCTGCAACGAGCAGATCGTGGCGGAATATGACGACGAAAACGCGCTTGCGGAACTCGCAAGCCGTTGCGATGTCGTGACCTACGAATTCGAGAACGTGCCTGTTGCGGCCGCCGAAAAGCTCAGCCTCTCCGTTCCCGTCTATCCGCCTCCGAAAGCGCTCAGCGCCTCGCAGGACCGGTTGACGGAAAAGCGCTTCCTCAATGGCTGCGGCATCCCGACTGCTGATTTCCGTGCTGTGGACAACCAGGAAGAGCTGGAGGCCGCATTGGCCGCCTTCGGCGGCAAGGGCGTGCTGAAAACCCGCCGCATGGGTTATGACGGCAAGGGCCAGCGTCTTTTCCGCGGTGGAGAAGACCTCGCAGGCGCTTTTGCGGCGCTCGGCGGCGTGCCGCTGATTCTCGAGAGCTTCATCTCCTTCGAGCGGGAAATTTCGATTATCGCCGCGCGTTTCCTGGATGGAACCGTCACCTGCTACGATCCGGCCGAGAACGTTCATCTGAACGGCATTCTACACACGTCCACCGTTCCGGCCGCACTTTCCGACGCCGCGAGGGAAGTTGCCGTGCAATCGGCGGAAAAGCTTCTGGCTGCGCTGGATTATGTCGGCGTCATCGGCATCGAATTCTTCGTCCTGCCGGATGGTTCGCTGGTCGCCAATGAAATGGCGCCGCGCGTTCACAATACCGGCCACTGGACGGAGGCGGCCTGCGTAATCTCGCAATTCGAACAGCATATCCGGGCCGTATCGGGCCTTACTCCCGGCAGCACGGATCGCCATTCGGATTGCGTCATGACCAACCTCATCGGCGACGACATCGACGATGTACCGGCATGGCTGTCGAAAAAAGACTGTCTCGTGCATCTCTACGGCAAGACGGAAGCACGGCCGGGCCGCAAGATGGGCCATGTGACCGAGCTTTTGCGCACAGGAAAAGCCTAGTCTTTTAAGGCAAAGACACGGGCAAGTGTTGACAGGCAGGGCTCAAACGGGTATCTGCCTGCCAACCGAAAAGAGCGCGCCCCGTTGCGCGCTTTTGATTGTTTGAATAAGCACGGCAGAAACCGTGCAAAACTGCGGACCAGTAAAATGAAGATCAAGAATTCGCTTAAAGCGCTTAAGGCCCGTCATCGCGATAACCGCCTGGTTCGCCGCAAGGGCCGCGTCTACATCATCAACAAGCAGAACCCGCGCTTCAAGGCTCGTCAGGGCTGATTGACTGCGACTGCGGTTCGCGATCAAGCTCGCGGATCACTTTGTTGACAGAGCAGAAGTTTGCATTTGATATTGGGCGCAGTCGGGTTAAGCTTTAACCCATGCGCCCAAATCGTTTTTGCACGGCTATCATCCTCGCCCAGGGCTTCCTGTTTTCAAGCCTCCCGCTTTCGGGAATGGCTGCCATTGCCCACGCGGCAGACGGGCAACCGCCTGCTGTCGCGGACTCACCTTCACCCGCCAAGACGATCGACACGCTTTTCGCATCGCTGAAAAAAGAACGGAATGCGGTCAAGGCGCGCAGCATTGCTAACCAGATCGCCTCCGAATGGAATGATTCCGGCAGCGCAACGGTCAACCTGCTGATGCAATGGGCGGGCGAAGCCGCCGACGAAAAGCGCAACGCCGCCGCTTACGATTTTCTCGACCAGGTCATTCTGCTCGATCCGGACTATGTGCAGGCGCCCTATCGCCGCGCCATGGTGCATTTTGCCGATGGCGACACCCGCAAGGCGATGGCGGATATCAACCTGACGCTGGAAAGGGAGCCGCGCTATTTCCCGGCGCTGGCAAGCCTTGCCAACATCCTCGAAGCCTCGGGCCGCGACGAGCTGGCGTTGAAGGCTTGGGAACGTTATCTGGCGCTCTACCCCGCAGACAAGGACGCCCGCAAGGAGGCCGTCGACCTTTCGGAAAAGCTGGCCGGCACGCGCGGCTGAATTCGATACCACTGATTTTATTTATTGGACTTAGCAGGGCTTTATTTTGGCAGAGCAGAGTGAATTTAAAGCAGCCGAAAGTCTTTTAAACTCCATCGGAGACAATCCGAGTTTCGATATAAGCGAGTTCATAGATCGAATTTCCGTGACTGAGGATTGGGGGAAACTCATCGTCGCCCATATCTATCTGGATCACATCGTCACTGAAGTTTTGAACATGCATCTCGATCATCCCGCCTCATATTTCAACGGCCACAGATCGTTCGCTGAGAAGCTCAGCCTATGTCAGGCGCTGGGATATTTTCGTGATGAATTCGGCAATGTTCTAAGGGCCGTCAATAACTTACGGAATAGGTTTGCGCACAAACTGGTATTCCACGTTTCGGACGAAGAGAAGCGCAATTTGTTTCGTACTCTCACGACGGAACGCGCCACATCCGAAGTGACCCGGTCAGGCGGTTTCGAGGAGTTTCTGTTTACAGTCGTTATGTTTGCAGAGATTTCGCGATCCGCGGAAAAGCGCCAAGCCGAATTGTCAAAAGAGCACAAATTCGTAAGTGAAAAAATCCTGGAGCTTCTTATCGCCAACAAGGACGTGTTGGAAAATAAGATTTAGCCGCAGGGCGCACCCGGAAGTCGCCCCACAGCTAGCTGTTGATCATTCCATGCCGAGCGCAGCCATATACGTCTGAAGAATGGTTTCTTCCTCGATACGCTCGTTGGCGTCCTTTTTGCGCAAGCGGATAATGGTGCGGATCGCTTTGGTATCGTAACCACGGCCTTTGGCCTCACCGATGACATCCTTGATATCGCCCTGAATGGCAGCCTTTTCTTCTTCCAGACG
Organism: Agrobacterium sp. LR_9; assembly: GCF_041954855.1. Classification (NCBI taxonomy): domain Bacteria; kingdom Pseudomonadati; phylum Pseudomonadota; class Alphaproteobacteria; order Hyphomicrobiales; family Rhizobiaceae; genus Agrobacterium; species Agrobacterium sp. LR_9. The sequence continues at coordinate 182,531 of NZ_JAVAYA010000006.1, read as the reverse complement.
TTCAATCCGTTCAATAATCTGGCGCAGTTCTGCGGCGGCGACGGTTTCGGTGGTGCTGGTATCGTCCATCATGTCATCCTTCATTGGCGGCCCGCATGCGAGCCTTGTTCATTATATCCGGGCGAAGCCTTCGCCGGTCGCTGCCGGCGGGCAGCAGAATTCCGGCCTGTGAACTGCCCACTGAAAGGCCTCGCGTCAAGTCGTTTCCGTCGATCGGGGTTATTCCCTGGGCCTGTTCTGCTCAAAGGCGGCTTTCTGGGCATCACTCGCCTCCGCCTGATATTTTTCCTTCCAGTCCTCATAGGGCATGCCGTAGACGATTTCCCGGGACTCTTCCTTGCTGAGGGGAACGCCGGCCTCCTCGGCCGCTTCCCGGTACCAGTTGGAAAGGCAGTTGCGGCAAAAGCCGGCGAGATTCATCAGGTCGATGTTCTGCACGTCGTGGCGTTCGCGAAGGTGCTGCACGAGACGGCGAAATGCCGCCGCCTCGAATTCGACCTGCCGATTGTCGTTCTCAGTCGTCATGGCAAAACTCCAGGCTCAGTAGGGACCGGTGCGGGAGGCGAACTGCTGATATTCATGCAGGACGGGATCGTCGTTCATTGCGGCGAAAATGGGAGCGAGCCGGTCCGACCATTCGGCGATCCCCTCTTCATTCGCGATCAGATCCTGCCGAACCTCGAGAAGCGCATGCGGTATGCCCTTCATCATGCAATGGCGATACATGGTGTCACCCTTGAGCGCTCCGTCATAGGGTTCGTTGTCACCGACGAGGATGTCGCCCGTGGCCCGCAGATGCGCCAGAAGCGGATCGACCGCACGATGATCCGTATCCCACAGAACCGCCGCATGCCATGGCCGCGGCGTTTCCTTCCAGAACGGCGTGTAGGAATGCAGCGACAGAACCAGCGGCGCTTCTTCCGAGGCCTCGGCCACGCCGGTCAGCACACGATCCACGGCATTGTGATAGGGCCGATGGAAAATCTCGATCCGCCTTTGCCATTCCTCATCCGAAATCGGATGATTGCCAGGGATGATCGCCCCGTCCGAAATCTTCATGATGAGAGTGGGATCATCCTCGCCGCGATTCGGATCGATCAGCAGCCGGGAAAACCGCCCGAGCACCGCCGGCACGCCAAGGCGCGCGGCAAGTGAGCGCGTCAGCCCCTCTATACCGATATCAAATGCGATATGGCGATGAAAAGCGGTTTGCGGAAGGCCAAGTTTGCCGTAGTGTGCCGGCAGGAGGTTCATGGCATGGTCCGCCAGAAGAACCATGCCTTTGTCATAATCGCCTTCTATGATTTCATAGGGTATGAAGTCGTTCATCGATGATTTTCTGGGGCAGGATTGAGGAGAGAAGCTTGATGGCATGGCTTGAGGCCGGGCGCAAGTTGCGGCGAAAGAACAGCCATCTACCTTATCGCACTCACGATCCCACGAACAATATAATCGATTAAAATCGCGTTGACTTTCTTGGGCGGCCACGCCAAGAAGTGTGTTCATTATAACCATGGAATCCGGATGGAAGCCGTGACTCAGTCATCTCTCGCTCTTCCTCGCCACTTTCGGCATATCGCCCGTCTTTTTTCCGCAGCGGCATTGTTTCTGACCCCGTTCATGATCGCGGCGCCCGCGCATGCGGATTTTCGCGTGTGCAACAGCACGCAGAACCTCGTGGGGGTCGCAATCGGCTACAGGGCACAGGAGGGCTGGGTCAGCGAAGGCTGGTGGCAGGTCCCCTCCTCGACCTGCGCGACGCTGATCGAGGGTGAGCTGCAGTCACGTTATTATTATCTCTATGCCGAAGATGCCGCCCATGGCGGCCGCTGGACCGGTGACGTCAACATGTGCGTGGCGGAAAACGAGTTCAAGATCAACGGCGTGGACGATTGTTTTGCCCGCAGCTTCCAGAGAATGGGTTTCAAGGAATATGACACGGGCAGACAGGGCAGCTGGATGGTCCAGCTCTCCGATACGCCAGGCACACAGGGAAATCAAAACTGATGAAGCGTAACCGCAAAGTCAAAATTCTTGCAACTCTCGGCCCAGCCTCTTCCGAAGAGGCGATGATCGAGAAGCTGCATCTTGCTGGCGCAGATCTTTTCCGGATCAACATGAGCCATGCGAGCCACGACGTGATGCGGACGCTCATTCAGCGTATCCGTTCTGTCGAGAGCCGTACCGGCCGCCCCATCGGCATTCTGGCCGACCTGCAGGGTCCCAAGCTGCGCGTCGGAAAATTCGCCGAAAGCAAGGTCGAACTCGTTCCGGGCCAGAGCTTCACGCTGGACAATAACGACACGCCTGGTGACAACACCCGCGTTTTCCTTCCCCATCCGGAAATTCTCGAGGCGGTCAAGCCGGGCCATCGCCTGCTGATCGACGACGGCAAGCTGCATCTGCGCGCTGAAAAGAGCGACGGGAAGAGCATCGTCACCACCGTCATTTCCGGTACACGCATTTCCGACCGCAAGGGCATCAGCCTGCCCGATACGCTGCTCGGCGTCGGCGTTCTGACCGACAAGGACCGTGTCGATCTCGACGCCGTTCTCGCCACCGGCGAAGTCGACTGGGTAGCGCTTTCCTTCGTCCAGCGTCCGGAAGACCTTGCGGAAGTTCGCAAGATCGCACGCGGCCGCGTCGGCCTGATGTCCAAGATCGAAAAGCCGCAGGCTGTCGAGCGCATCGAAGAAATCATCGAGCTTTCCGACGCGCTGATGGTCGCCCGTGGCGATCTCGGCGTCGAAATGCCGCTGGAAGCCGTTCCGGGCATCCAGAAGCAGCTGACCCGCGCCTGCCGCCGCGCCGGCAAGCCGGTCGTGGTCGCCACGCAGATGCTGGAATCGATGATCACTGCGCCTGTGCCGACCCGCGCCGAAGTCTCCGACGTCGCCACCGCCGTCTTCGAAGGCGCAGACGCCATCATGCTTTCTGCTGAATCTGCCTCCGGCGACTACCCGGTCGAAGCGGTTTCCACCATGGCCTCCATTGCCAGCACGGTGGAGCAGGACCCCTATTATTCCAATATCATCTATGCGCAGCGCGCCCAGCCGGAACCGACCGGCGCCGACGCCATTTCGCTTGCCGCGCGCCAGATCGCCGAAACCCTGAAGCTTGCGGCAATCGTCACCTATACGTCCTCGGGCACGACCGGCCTGCGCGCCGCGCGCGAACGGCCGCAGGTTCCGATCATCGCGCTGTCGCCGATCATCCAGACCGCACGCCGCCTGTCGGTCGTCTGGGGCCTGCACTGCGTCGTCACGGGCGATGCCAGCGACCTCGATGACATGGTGAACCGCGCTTGTCGCATCGTGGTTTCCGAAGGTTTCGGCAAGCCGGGCGATCGTATCATCATCTCCGCAGGCGTACCGCTCGGCACCCCCGGCGCGACCAATATGGTCCGCATCGCCTATATCGGCTCTGATGGCCAGAGCGGCGTCTAAAGCTTCAATATCCCGCATAAAAAACCCGCCGGTAACGGCGGGTTTTTTGTTGGCCTCTCGGCCGTCTTACTTATGAAAACAGGCTCAGTGCATCTTCACCGGCGTGCTGAAGCGGCTGGATTCGATGGCCACTGCACCAGGCTTGAAGCTCGCCGAGGTGGCGGAAGCCGACATGTCGTTGCTGAGCATGCGGTTGGCGACAACACGCGGCGCCTTTACCGAGCGTCCAGTCGTACCCTTGTTCTGGTTGAGCGCCCAATCCGAAATCAGATCCTGCGTCAGGCGTCCACCGCCCACCATGGCCTGCTGGGAAACGGCGGCATCCTGCCTGCTCGGGCGCGAACCCTTTGTCGGCATGCCGGCGCTGAGGCCGCCATTGATGGCAGGTTTCAGGTCGAAAGCATCACCGAAGCCAGCCTGCGGTTCGGCCTTGGCCGTTTCGGCGGGTGCGACGGTAACCTTATGGTTGACGGCGGCCGGGAATGGCGCGGCTGTCGGCATGGCAGCCGACTGGACCTGCGACCGGGCGGCCTGACCGCTCTGTTCAAGAGCCGCAACAACCGTCGGTGAAAGCGTATCCTCCTGCGCCTCGGCGAGATCGTCCTCACCTTCTGGATCGGCATTGGCCGCCGCCAGCAGGGCTTCCGCCACGGCCGGACGATTGGCAGGAACCGGAACAGAAGCGAGTTCGCCGGTCGCAGCCGGTGTCGCACCATCTGCGGACGCCGTCAGGATCGATCCTTCCGCATCACCTTTCATGCCACGGGGCCCAAGAAGTGTGGGCACCGGCACGGATACTTCAGCCAGATCGGCAAATTGCTGGCGCTCGGCCGGCGCGGAAGCCGGAGTCGGCGTGGTCGCTGCCTGCAGGGCATCCTGTGCGGCATTGCGGGCCGGCGAATAAAGCGCAGTCGCAAGGCCGGTATTGGCCGGCGGCTGGTTACCGAAGGCAGGTCGAGCCGTTGGCAGCGGCGCATCGTTCACGCCGGGAAGCGCCTGTGCCGAAGCAACTGCAATGGTGGGTTCAGGCTCGGGAGCCGCCTGCTGCGGAGCCGCCGGACGGGCGACGGCCGGGCGTTCTGCGGGCTCCGGCGCTGCGATGCTATCGGGATCTTCATCCTCGTCACCGCCGCCAAAGAGGGCCTGCAGCAACGTCTTGCGCTTGCCGCCGCCAGATGAGGCAGGGCCGGCACCGGCACTGGAAGCAACCTGAATGGAGGAGGAGCTGACGCGCTTCTTGTAATCGGCGAGCGCCTGCTCATAACCGGGAAGCGGCTTGCCGTCGGAAGGAAGATGCAGCGTATTGCCGTTCGGGAAGATGCGGACGAGTTCCTGGCGGCTCATGCGCGGCCAGGCGCGAACGCCGCCGACATCCATGTGCACGAAGGGAGAGCCCGACGTCGGATAGAAACCGACGCCACCGATCTGCATCTGCATGCCGATTTCACGAAGACGGGCAAGCTTCACACCGGGGATATAAAAATCCATGGCCTTGCCGAGCATATGCTGGCTTTTTTCCGCGACACCCTTGGTGCGTGTGCGCAGCAAACCGTTGGTTTCCGGCGAGCGGAAAGCCGAAACGACGTTGATATAGTCGGTCGCGCCGCTGCGGCGATAAACTTCCCAGACGAGATCGAAAAGGCGCGGGTCCATGCGTGTCGGCTGGTTGCGCCGCCAGTCGCGCAGGAAGCGGTTCAGCTCCTGCAGACCTTTCTGGTCATATTTTCCATTGCGCTTGAAGGTGATGACCGCCTTCTCGCGTGTATGGATATAATACAGTTTGAGGCTTCGCGTCTCGGCGGCGGCTTCCGTCGCCGAAACACCTACGAAAGGCATTGCGGCGAGCATCAGGCAGGCAAAGGTGACAGCGCGCGCCGACAGCTTCGTGCATATATCCTTGATCAAGCCGCGCGCGATCTTTGTCGAAAGCGCGTTATTCCGATGCAGATATGGCAATTCGATCCCCGCCTGGAAGACAATTTCTGTCACATTGCCTCAAATGAACGTCAAATACGGTGACACGATGGCAAAATTGCCACACACATACAACCTTCCTCTACATAGTGAATCAGCCACTAACAAGAGGTTTATAGACGGTAAGCGGATATCCTTGCTCAGAAGTTAACGAATTTACGATCTGCCCTCGAATACGGGGGTTGTGCGCTCAGGCTGCATCTCGAAGGGGATCGTCGGGATCGATGCCATAATCTTTCAGCTTTCGGTAAAGAGTCGAACGGCCGATACCAAGCTTTCTGGCGACCTGACTCATCTGCCCGCGATAGAAGCGCAGGGCGAAACGGATGAGCTCCTCCTCGATCTCGGCCAGTTTGCGGATATTGCCCGATTCATCCATGCTGGAGATCAGGTTTCCACCCCGGTAGATGGTGGTGGAAAAATCCGACGGCTCCTCGATGACAGCGTGGTTTTCAGCGACCGGTGGCGGGGCCGGTGAATAGGCCGCAAGTTTCAGAGACGCTCCCGATGGTGTGCGGATGACATCGTCCGCATCGTCACCGGTCGAAAATTCCGGCAGCTGAAGCGCGATCTGCGGAAAATCGGAATCCGACAGTTCCTCGCCCTGCGAGAGCACTACCGCACGGAAGACAGCGTTTTCGAGCTGGCGGATATTGCCCGGCCAGTCATAGGCCGTCAGCAGCGCCAGCGCGCTGGCATTGAGACCGACGGGATTGGGCAATTTCTGTTCCGCCGAAAAGCGCTCGGCGAAAACCCGCGCCAGATGGGGAATATCTTCCTTGCGGCGGCGCAGCGCCGGAATGGTGATCGGGAAGACGTTGAGGCGATAATAAAGGTCTTCGCGGAAACGGCCTTCCTTCACCTCTTCGATGAGGTTCTTGTTGGTGGCGGAGATCAGCCGCACATTCACCTTCTGCACCCGTGCGGAGCCGACGGTTTCGATTTCGCCCTGCTGGACCGCGCGGAGCAGCTTCACCTGCACGTCCAGCGGCAGATCGCCGATTTCATCGAGGAACAGCGTGCCGCCATCCGCCTCCATGAATTTGCCGACATGTTTTTCCGTCGCGCCTGTGAAGGCTCCCTTTTCGTGGCCGAAGAGGATGCTTTCCACGAGATTATGGGGAATGGCGCCGCAATTGACGGTGATGAACGGCTTGCTCGCCCTGTCTCCGGCCGACTGGATGGCGCGGGCGACCATTTCCTTGCCCACACCGGATTCGCCTTCCAGCACCACGGGAATGCTGGACTGGGCGGCGCGCTGCGCGAGTTCGATGACCCTCAGCATTGCGGGGCTTGCGGAAACGATATCGGTAAAATTCACTGCATTGCTCCGTCCGCGCCGGCCCGTGCGGGCCTTTGCCTCTCTCCTGTCGAGCTTGAGCGCATTGGAGATGGCGGCGCCGATCCTTTCCGGCGAAACCGGCTTGACGACAAAATCGAAAGCGCCGGCGCGCATGGCCTGCACAACGGTATCGATGCCGCCCTGCCCCGTCTGGACAATGACGGGAACATCGGTGCCGAGTTCGCCGATAGCTTTGAGAAAGGTAAGCCCGTCCATTTCAGGCATCATGAGGTCGAGGACGATGACATTGATCTCGCCGCTATATTGCTTGAGCAGTTCCAGCCCCGCCTTGCCGTTTTCGGCGAGCAAGGCGAGATGCCCATAACGTTCCACCGCATTTTTGAGCAGGCGGCGCTGGACGGGATCATCGTCTATCACGAGAACATGCGCGGTCATTTTTAGCTCCGGTTTCCGGTTTATGGACCTGCTTCATGCGGTCCCTTATTCCGCACTCTGGCATGGGAGACTTGAACATCCAGTTTTGAGAATTGCTTGCATTTTATCCATTGCCGCGGGAAACAAGGTCCCCATATGCTTCGCACGCATAATCAGAAGGACACGTTCGATGACCCTCAACCGCCCTACCCCGCAACCCGTCTTCTCCCTTGCCGAAACCACCGGTCCGGCGCTTGGCGACCTGCCCGGCTGGAAGCTCTCGGACCTCTATCCGTCGGGCGATTCGCCGGAATACAAGGGCGATCTCGACAAGGCGGCGTCGATGGCGGCGGCTTTCGAGAAGAAATGGAAGGGCAAGCTTGAAGCAGCTGCGAAGGCGACGGGCGAAAACGGCATCGGCGCCGCGCTCAGGGAATATGAAGCGCTGGACGATCTCATCGGCCGCATCGGCTCCTTCGCCGGGCTAACCTATTTTTCCGATACGTCGAACCCGGCAAACGGCAAGCTCTACGGCGATGCCCAGGCGAAGCTGACGGATATTTCCTCTCACCTCCTGTTCTTCACCCTTGAGCTCAACCGCATCGATGACGCCACGATGGACGCCTGCATGGCGAATGATGCCGTAGCGGGTCACTACCGCCCATGGCTGGTGGATTTGCGCAAGGACAAGCCGCACCAGCTCGACGACCAGCTGGAGCAGCTGTTCCTTGAAAAATCGATGACCAGCGCAGCGGCCTTCAACCGCCTGTTCGACGAGACGATGGCCGATCTGCGTTTCGACATTGACGGCGCGAGTCTGCCGCTGGAAGTGACGCTCAACATGCTGCAGGAGCCGGAGCCGGAAACCCGAAAGAAAGCGGCTCAGGCGCTGAGCGCCACCTTCAAGGACAATCTGCGCGTCTTCACGCTCATCACCAACACGCTTGCCAAGGACAAGGATATTTCCGACCGCTGGCGCAAATTCGAGGATATTGCCGATAGCCGTCATCTCGCCAACCGCGTCGAGCGCGAGGTGGTCGATGCCTTGGCGGCGGCGGTCAAGAAGGCCTATCCGCGCCTCTCCCATCGTTATTACGCCATGAAGGCGAAATGGCTCGGCATGGAGCAGATGAATTATTGGGACCGCAACGCGCCGCTTCCCGATACATCGAACACGATCATTCCCTGGGATGAGGCAAAGGACACCGTGCTTTCCGCCTATGGCAATTTCGCCCCCGAGATGGCCGATATTGCCCGCCGTTTCTTCGATGAAGAATGGATCGACGCGCCGGCCCGGCCCGGCAAGGCGCCCGGCGCCTTCGCGCATCCGACCGTGCCCTCGGCCCATCCTTACGTGCTCGTCAACTATCTCGGTAAACCGCGCGACGTGATGACGCTTGCCCATGAGCTTGGCCACGGCGTTCATCAGGTTCTGGCCGGCGAACAGGGCGCCTTGATGTGCGCGACGCCGCTGACGCTTGCCGAGACCGCCTCCGTCTTCGGGGAAATGCTGACCTTCCGCAAGCTGCTCGACGACACGAAAGATGTCCGGGAACGCAAGGCCATGCTCGCCCGCAAGGTCGAGGACATGATCAACACGGTCGTGCGCCAGATCGCTTTTTATGAATTCGAGCGCAAGCTGCACACCGCCCGCAAACAGGGAGAACTGACCTCCGAGCAGATCGGTGAATTGTGGCTGTCCGTTCAGGCCGAGAGCCTTGGTCCGGCAATCCGGATTTCCGAGGGCTACGAGACATGGTGGACCTACATCCCCCATTTCATTCACTCGCCGTTTTATGTTTATGCCTATGCCTTCGGCGACTGCCTGGTAAACTCGCTCTATGCGGTTTACCAGAAGGCCGAGACGGGTTTTCAGGAGAAATATTTCGAGCTTCTGAAGGCGGGCGGCACCAAGCATCATTCGGAGCTTCTGAAACCCTTCGGCCTCGATGCGACCGATCCCTCTTTCTGGGACAAGGGGCTTTCGATGATCGAGGGGCTGATCGACGAGCTGGAAGCGCTGGATAACAAACAGGCTTAATCTCTTCCGCCGGCAGGGCTATCCTATTTCGGACAAGCTTTGCCGGTTGATATTGCCGGCGGAGACACCGGCAACAATTCGGGCGACGAGCACAGGCAATGAAACGCAAACCCGCCGATCTGACCTTGAGGGAAACCCTGCGCTGGGAGCCGCAGACCGGCTTTCAGCGCATCGACCAGCATATGCGCCGATTGCTGCGCTCCGCCGACGCGCTCGGTTTTCGCGCGCCGGTCAATGCGGTTCAGGTGCTGGAAAAGAAGGTGGGCGGCGAAAAGCCGCTCTGCGTCAGGCTGGTCATGAACTACAAGGGCGAACTCGACGTCGAAACCGCCGACTTCCAGCCCTTGCGGCAGGATGCCGTCTGGCGGGTCCGCATCGCCCGGCAGACCACGCTTGACTCCACCGATACCTTCTATCGCCACAAGTCCTCACGCCGCGAGCCCTATGATGCCGCCCGGGCCGAATTTTCAGCCGGGGAGGCCGACGAGGTGCTGCTGCTCAACGAGCGCGGTGAGTTGTGCGAGGGATCATCGACCAGCATTTTCGTCGAAATGCCGGATGGGCAATTGCTGACGCCGCCGCTCGACAGCGGCATTCTGCCGGGTGTGCTGCGCGCTGATCTGATCCGCGAACGCAGGGCACGCGGACAGGCGCTGAAACCGGAAGACATTGCCGGCCGGAAACTCTTCGTCGGCAATTCGCTGCATGGGTTGATTGCGGCGGAACTCGTTTAAACAGTCACCGACAGAAGCCGGTCGCGGCCTTTTTCCTTGGCCGCATAAAGAGCCTGATCCGCCCGCATGAAAACATCGTCGGCGCTTTCGGGCGCGCGATAGACCGTCAGCCCGGCTGAACAGCTATAGGAAAAATCCGGGAATTCGGCGAGGGGCCTCGAAAGGCGCACCTTCTGCAGCAGCCGTTCGACGATCTCCCGGCCCTCGGCCACCGTGCTGCGCGGCAGGATGAGCATGAATTCCTCACCGCCGATCCTGCCGAAACAATCCACCCGCCGGATGACGGAATGGGCGATGCCGACGAAATCGCGAAGCACCGCGTCCCCGCATTTATGACCGAAACGGTCGTTGATCTGCTTGAAGAAATCGATATCGAGCGTGCACAGGCAAAAAGGCGTTTCCAGCCCCTTGGCAACCCGCTCCACCTGCAAAGCCAGCGTGGCGAAGACGAAACGGCGGTTTGCCGTTCCCGTCAATTCATCCGTCTGCGAGGCGCGGACTGCCAGATCCCGGTCCTGCCGCAGCGTTCTGTAGCCCTGGCGCAATTCGGTGACGTCGCTTGCAACGCACAGCATCCAGCCATCCTGCTGCACCGTTTCCGTCATCCAGAACCAGCGGCCGTCATGCATATCCATCTCAAAGGCGCGGTAAGGCAGCTTGCCGCGCCGGGACTGCGCCGACAGCAGCCATCCCTCGAAATCATTGTTGCGGACGACGACACCGGTGCGCAGCCGATGGTTCAGCCGCATGATATCCGCCCAGGTCGGGAAATCGCCGGCGGCGAGCTGAAAGCTTTCCCGAAACGACGGATTGGCATGGCGCAACCGGTCCTCGGAATCGTAAAGCGCAATAAGAACGGGGGTGGCACTCTGAAGCGCTGCGACACGCTCGATAAGATTATTCAACAGGCAACTCTCCCGTGATGGCGAAAATTCCCCCGTCGTCATCCGGCCAAAGCCCCCAAGCCTTTGGACATAGAGAGGAAAAGAAGAACTTAATTATAAACGCACTATCTAAAATGCGAAGAGGCAGAATGCGGTGGAAAGGGTGCGCGCGCCCGCCTTGCCGTCGCCATCGTCATATGTCCGTCATCCACCTGCCCTTTATTGTGGCACGCTTTTATGATCTAGCTTACTTATTGGCTAAAAAAGGAAAATTGACGAATGACGGATAAAAACCACCCGATTTACGGCGATATTGACGGCCCCATCATCATGATCGGCTTCGGCTCCATCGGGCGCGGCACTCTTCCGTTGATCGAACGTCATTTCAATTTCGACAGGACCCGGCTCGTCGTCATCGACCCGCGCGAAGACATCGCCGCCTTTCTGGCCGAGAGGAATATCCGCCATATCCAGACGCATCTGACCAAGGAAAACTACCGCGAGATTCTCAAGCCGCTCCTCAAGGGCGTTCAGGGCCAGGGCTTCTGCGTCAATCTTTCGGTCGATGCCGCCTCCGTCGATCTGATGCGGATTTGTCGCAAACATGGCATGCTTTACATCGACACGGTCGTCGAACCCTGGCCCGGTTTTTATTTCGACGCCGATGCCGATAATGCGGCCAGAACCAATTATTCGCTGCGCGAAACCATGTTGAAGGAGAGGGCGCGCAAGCCGGGCGGCACGACGGCGGTTTCCACATGCGGCGCCAATCCGGGCATGGTGTCCTGGTTCGTGAAACAGGCACTCGTCAATCTCGCCAAAGATACCGGCCTCGACATCGAGGAGCCGCAGCCGCATGACCGCGATGGCTGGGCAAAGCTGATGAAGCGGCTTGGCGTCAAGGGCGTTCACGTGGCCGAACGCGACACCCAGCGGGCGAAGGAACCGAAGCCCTTCGGCGCTTTCTGGAACACATGGTCGGTCGAAGGTTTTATCGCGGAAGGTTTTCAGCCGGCCGAACTCGGCTGGGGAACGCATGAAAACTGGATGCCGAAAAACGCAAAAAAGCAGAAAAAGGGAAGCAAGGCGGCGATCTATCTCGATCAGCCCGGCGCCAATACGCGGGTGCGGACATGGTGTCCGGGCCTTGGGCCGCAATACGGATTTCTCGTCACGCATAACGAAGCGATTTCGATTTCCGACTATTTCACCGTCCGCAACGATGATGGCGACGTGACCTATCGGCCAACCTGCCATTATGCCTACCATCCCTGCAATGACGCCATTCTTTCCCTGCATGAGCTTTTCGGCAATGGCGGCACCCCCCAGCCGATCCAGCATGTGCTCGGCGAAGACGAGCTTGTCGACGGCGCCGATGAACTCGGCGTTCTTCTTTATGGCCATGACAGGAATGCCTATTGGTATGGCTCGCGGTTGAGCCTGCAGGAAGCACGCTCACTCGCCCCCAACCAGAATGCGACCGGATTGCAGGTCAGCTCCGCTGTGCTCGCGGGCATGGTCTGGGCGATCGAAAATCCGCAAGCCGGTATCGTCGAGGCGGATGAAATGGATTACCGCCGTTGCCTTGAGGTGCAGCGCCCCTATCTCGGGCCCGTCGAGGGACATTATACCGACTGGAAGCCGACCGATGGCCGCCCCGGCCTGTTTCCCGACAATATCGATACGTCCGATCCCTGGCAGTTTCGCAACATCCTCGTGCGCTGACGGGGCGGAGTCTCATATTTGTCACGCACGGGCTTTCCTGCACGACATCAGGAACCGGGGAGAGCGAACAACGTTGCCTTGAAATAAGCAACGCTTCGCGGCATGGTCGAAGCACAGAAGGTTTCATCGAATCGCAGGAGAACAGGCCCATGAACTTCAAGACAAGCGCTGCTTTGCTTTCAGCCGCCATCGCGGTGTCTTCATGCGTCGCGCCGGGTCCCTCCCAGCAGACCTCGATGGCGCCTTCGCTTTCCCGCGGCCCGGCCGTCGACGGCCGCTGGATCGACCGCAACGGCATCGTATCGACATTCCAGAACGGCGCCTTCTCCACCCGTTCGACCGATACCAACACGCTTCTGGCCTCCGGCACCTATGTCACGATCTCGCCGACGCTTTACGAAATCAACATGACCTCGCTGGTGCGCAACACGCAGTCGCGCGTCAACTGCGCCCTCGTCTCCCCGTCACAATTGAACTGCACGACGGACACGAACAGCCAGTTCTCGCTGACGCGCCAAGGCTGATAACGTCACCTTTTCAAAGAGATGATCTTCTGGAACGCACGCCTCAGGCGTGCGTTTTCGTTTATTGTGCGCCTGTCATAATTTCGCTTGCGACGATTGCCGCTAAATGGAAACATCGCGCTTTGAAAGACTGACATGATTTCAGATTAGAAAATGAGCACGGCCGGAGGATGATCGACCCCCGGGCTTCCGCTTTGAACAGGAGAGAGGGACCATGAAGAAAATTTTGGGACTGGGCATGCTGAGCGTTTCGGCGATAACGCTTTCGGCCGGAGCGGCTCTGGCCGATTACGAGCTCAACATTCTTCACATCAACGATTTTCACTCCCGTATCGAATCGATCAACAAGTTCGACTCGACCTGCTCGGCTGAAGAAGAAGGCAAAAACGAATGCTTCGGCGGCGCCGCCCGTCTTCTGACCGCAATCAATCAGACCCGTGATGCCCTGAAGGCTGAAGGCAAGAACGTTCTGCTGCTCAATGCCGGCGACAATTTCCAGGGATCGCTGTTCTACACCACCTACAAGGGCACGGTGGAAGCGGAAGTGCTGAACGCCATGAAGTTCGACGCCATGACCGTCGGCAACCATGAGTTCGACGACAGCGAGGACGGGCTTGCCGGCTTCCTAGACAAGGTGCAGTTCCCCGTCGTGACCGCCAATGTGGTGGCCACCGCCGCCTCGAAAATCGGCGACCGCGTCAAGCCGTCCATCGTGCTCGAAGTCGGCGGACAGAAAATCGGTATTGTCGGCGCGGTCGCGAACGACACGGCGGAACTGGCAACGCCCGGCCCCAATATCACCATCGCCGAAGATGTCGCGAAAATCAGCGAGCAGGTGCAGAAGCTGAAGCAGGACGGCGTCGACAAGATCATCGCGCTGACCCATGTCGGCTATCCGCGCGATCTCGAATTCATCGCCAAAATCCCTGACGTCGACGTCGTGGTCGGCGGCCACACACATACGCTGCTTTCCAACACCGACCAGAAGGCCGAAGGCCCCTATCCCACCCTCGTCGACAATCCCGGCGGCTATAAGGTTCCGGTCGTTCAGGCCGGGCAGTACAGCAAATATCTGGGCGACCTCAAAGTGGTCTTCGATGACAGTGGCGTGGTCAAGGAAAGCAAGGGCGATCCAATCCTCATCGACTCCTCCTTCAAGCCCGATGAAGCCACGCTGAAGCGCATCGATGAGCTGAAGGCGCCGATCGAGGCTCTGAAGTCGAAGGTCGTCGGCTCCTCGGAAGGCCCGATCGAGGGAGACCGCAAGGTTTGCCGCGTGAAGGAATGCTCCATGGGCAATCTGGTGGCGGATGCAACGCTCGCCCGCGTCAAGGATCAGGGCGTGACCATCGCTTTCGCCAATAGCGGCGGCCTGCGCTCCTCCATCGATGCCGGCGATGTCTCCATGGGCGAAGTGCTGACGGTTCTGCCGTTCCAGAACACCGTCGCAACCTTCCAGCTGAAGGGTGAGGATATTCGCGCCGCCCTCGAAAACGGCGTCAGCCAGATCGACGACGGTGCTGGTCGTTTTATGCAGGTCTCCGGCCTGAAATATTCCTTCGACCGCTCGAAGCCTGCCGGCGGCCGGGTCGTTTCGGTCGAGGTCAAGGAAGGCGACGCTTTCGTGCCTCTCGATCCCGCCAAGACATATATCGTCGCGGCCAATAATTACGTGCGTACCGGCGGCGACGGCTTCAAGGTCTTTGCGACCAAGGCCATCAACGCCTATGACTTCGGCCCCAACCTCGAGGAAGCCGTTGCGGCCTATATCACCGCCAACAGCCCCTATAAGCCCTACACGGATGGCCGTATCAGCGAAGTGACGCCTGCCGGTTATGTCGCTCCGGCAAAGCCTGCGGCACCTGCGCCGGCCGCAACCGCACCTGCGCCGACCGCTGCACCCGCTCCCGCAGCACCTGCTGCCACGGCACCGGCCGCCACGGCTCCGGCCACGGCGACGCCCGCCGCAGCCGCTGCCGCCGCCAGCAAATATGTCGTTGAAAAGGGCGACTCGCTCTGGAAGATCGCAGCCGAGAAATATGGCGACGGCGCTCTCTGGAGCAGGATTGCCAAGGCAAACACGCTAAAGCATCCGAACCACATCGAGATCGGCGAGGAGCTGGAACTGCCGGCTCAATAAGCCGGATGGGAACAGGCAGGGCAATTTGCCGCAGACACGAAGCCGGCCCTCGCAGATCGGGGCCGGCTTCTTATTTTCCTTTTAAAAACAAATCTTTACAGATCAAATTTTGGCAAAGGACATCCTGCAGCGCCCCCCGCCCCGGAAATAGCCTCCGCCGGTGGTTTAATCCTGAAAAATTTCGTCTAGAACACATGAACAAATTGGCGGCACGAGCGTATAGCTCGGGCATTGCCGGCCCAACCCCGTCGCGGTTTGCGTTCGGCGCGCATAAACAGAAGATGGAGCGTTTCCGCCCTTGTCCGAAACGGAACCGCTCCTCACACAACCAGTCCGAGTTTCAGGGTGTCATTCATGGCGACAGAACTATCCGCACTCCCCGCAAACCATCCCCGCACGGCATTTGGCAAGGTCGGCGTCCTGCTCGTCAACCTCGGCACGCCTGACGGTACGGACTATTGGCCGATGCGCCGTTATCTGGCGGAATTCCTGAGCGACAAGCGGGTAATCGAATGGTCGCGTCTCTACTGGTATCCGATCCTTTACGGCATTGTTCTCAACAAGCGCCCGCAGAAAGTCGGCAAGGCCTATGAGGAGATCTGGAACCGCGAGCGCAATGAAAGCTATCTGCGCACCTATACTCGCAGCCAGGGCGAGCTGCTGGCAGAAGCGCTGAAGGACCTGCCCAATGTCGCGGTCGACTGGGGCATGCGTTACGGCCAGCCCTCCATCGCCTCCAAGATCGACGCGCTGAAGGAACAGGGTTGCGAAAAAATCCTGCTTTTCCCGCTTTACCCGCAATATGCCGCATCGACCACGGCAACCGTGAACGACAAGGCTTTCGAGCATTTGATGAAGCTGCGCTGGCAGCCCGCCATCCGCACCGTGCCGCCCTATCACGACGATCCGGCCTATATCGAGGCGCTCGCCGCCTCGGTCAAAAACCATCTGGCGACGCTGGACTGGGAGCCGGAAATGCTGATCACCTCTTTCCACGGCATTCCGCAATCCTATTTCAAAAAGGGCGATCCCTATTATTGTCACTGCCAGAAAACCGCACGGCTGCTGCGCGAGGCGCTGGGGCGGACAGAGAAAAATTTCATGATCACCTTCCAGTCGCGTTTCGGACCGGAAGAATGGTTGCAGCCCTATACCGACAAGACCGTGGAAAAGCTGGCCTCGGAAGGCATCAAGCGCATCGCCGTAATGAATCCCGGCTTCGTTTCGGATTGTCTTGAGACACTGGAAGAAATCGCCGGTGAAGCGGGCGAGATTTTCCTGCATAATGGCGGAGAGAAATTTACCCATATTCCCTGCCTGAACGACAGCGCCGAGGGCATGAATGTTCTCGAAAAGGTTGTGCGGCGGGAGTTGCAAGGATGGGTGTAATCTTGCCATAACGATGCCGGGGTAAAACCCGGACGGTTCCGATCAGGAGGAAAAGTGATGATTGCATTGGGCGGTTTCGACATCGTCGTCATGGCAGCGGTGGTTCTCGTTATTCTGGTGCTGTTTGCCGGCATCAAGACCGTCCCCCAGGGGCATCGTTACACGGTTGAACGGTTCGGGCGCTACACCCGCACACTCGAGCCGGGCCTGAACCTCATCGTGCCGTTCTTCGAAACCATCGGTTCGAAAATGAACGTGATGGAGCAGGTCCTTCATATACCGACACAGGAAGTCATCACCCGCGACAATGCCAGCGTCTCCGCCGACGCCGTCACTTTCTATCAGGTCCTCAATGCCGCGCAGGCCGCCTATCAGATCGCCAATCTGGAAATGGCCATCGAAAACCTCACCATGACCAATATCCGTTCGGTGATGGGCTCGATGGACCTCGACGAATTGCTGTCGAACCGCGACGCCATCAACGACCGCCTGCTGCGCGTGGTGGACGAGGCGGTGGGACCATGGGGCATCAAGGTCACCCGCATCGAAATCAAGGACATCGCACCGCCGAAGGATCTCGTCGATTCCATGGCGCGGCAGATGAAGGCCGAGCGTGAAAAACGCGCGCAGGTGCTGGAAGCCGAAGGCGCCCGCAATGCCCAGATCCTGCGCGCGGAAGGCGCAAAGCAATCCGCCATTCTGGAGGCGGAAGGCCAGCGCGAAGCGGCATTCCGCGATGCCGAGGCGCGCGAGCGTCTGGCCGAGGCCGAAGCCAATGCCACCCGCATGGTCTCGGAAGCCATCGCCGCCGGCAATGTCCACGCCATCAACTATTTCGTCGCCCAGAAATATACCGAGGCTCTGGCGGAGATCGGCACGGCGAAGAATTCCAAGATCGTGCTGATGCCGATGGAGGCTTCGGCGCTGATCGGTTCCCTCGGCGGTATCGGCACGATTGCGAAAGAGGTTTTCGGTGACAGGGGCGATGCGCCGACTGCGCCCGCCGCCTCCACAGCGCCCCGTTCCGTGCCGCCGACGCGGCCCTCCGGCCAGAGCATCAACGTCACGATCCCCGGTAATCCCTTCGGCGCTTCATCGGAGAAGTGATGATGTTGCAACGGCTTGCCACTGAGCTGGGGCCATGGAGCTGGTGGATTGTCGCCTTCGTGCTTCTGGCCGCCGAACTCATCGCTCCCGGCGTATTCCTGATCTGGATCGGCCTCGCCGCGCTGGTCATCGGCGCGGTCTCGCTGCTTTTATGGGATACGGCATTCTGGGCCTGGCAATTGCAGCTGGTGCTGTTTGCCGCGCTTTCCGTCGTCTTCGCCCTGCTCGGCCGGAAATATTTCGGCAGGAACCGGGCGGCAAGCGACGAGCCCTTCCTCAACCAGCGTGAGGCAAGCCTTGTCGGCCGCACCGCGACCCTTCAGGAGCCGATTGTCGAAGGGCGTGGCCGGATCAGGCTGGACGATACCTGGTGGCCGGTCAACGGCGAAGACCTGCCGGCCGGCACCCGTGTGAGAATTGCTTCCGCGCGCGGACGCACGCTGACAATCGAGCCGTTGGACCGATAGGTTTTCAGGAGCATTTTTTCAGGATCGGCGCTTGCTTCAAGCCACGCCAATTCTCAAGAGATCGTGGAAATGCACCAGCCCGATGGGCCGGTTGTCATCATCGATGACAATCAGCGCACCAATGTGGAATTTTTCCAGCGTCGCCAGTGCGCTGGTCGCCAGCACCGATTTTTTGACGGTCTTCGGCGTGCGGGTCATGATGTCATCGACCGTCAATTCGGCGAGGTTGCGCGACAGGTTGCGCGCCATATCGCCTTCGGTGACGATGCCGCAAAGGCGGCCATCCTCGTCCAGAATACCGACGCAGCCGAAATGCTTGCGGGAGAGAACCCCGACCGCTTCCGGCATGGCCGTTCCCTTGTTGACCAGCGGCACACGATCACCGGTATGCATGATATCGCTGACCAGCGTAAGGCTCGCCCCCAGCTTGCCGCCGGGATGAAACACCTTGAAATCGCCCGCGGTGAAATTGCGCGCCTCCAGCAGCGCAACGGCAAGGGCATCGCCCAGCGCAAGCTGCATCAACGTAGAGGTCGTGGGCGCAAGGCCGAGCGGGCAGGCTTCCTGCTCATTGGGAACCAGCAGCACGATATCGGAAGCCTGTGCCAGCGATGAATTTTCCGAGCAGGTGAGCGCTATCAACGGAATGGAGAAACGGCGCGAATAGTTGATGATGCTGCGCAGTTCCGCGCTTTCGCCGCCCTTGGAAATGGCCAGCACCACATCATCGCCGCCGATCATGCCGAGATCGCCGTGATTGGCCTCCGCCGCATGCACAAAAAAGGCGGGCGTCCCGGTGGAGGCGAAGGTGGCGGCAAGCTTCGCGCCTATGTGGCCGCTTTTACCGACCCCGGTAATGATGAGACGGCCATTCGACTGGCCGATGGTCTCGATCGCCTTGCAGAAGGGGTCTGAAAGACCGTTCCTCAGAGCATCCTCAAGGGCGGCAAGGCCAGCCCGCTCCATCGAAATCGTCCGCACGGCGGATTCGATGGCATTGTCTTCGACCAGTTTGACGGCGCGCGTAATCATGGCCGACTGTTACTCTTTCAGCCGGAATAAGTCCACTCTCCAGCCGGTGAGCGCCGGGTTTTAGTCGATGTCGTCCAAAAATGTTCGACGGTTTCAGTCCGACGACATGTCATCAATGACGCCGGTCCGGCGGAGAAATCTCCTCCATCGTTCCAAGCCGCTTGAAAGGGATGTTTTCCTCGTCGACCAGATATCGCCCGAGCGTCCTTACCCATGAGACCGAGCCGTCGCTGCGGCGCACGGCATATTCCTGATTATAAAAACTCGCGGCCTTCAGGGTGGTCAACGCCGTTTCGATCACATGGTTTCGATGATCGAGGTCCACTTTTTCAAGCATCTGAAAAATGCTGATGCCCTGCATCGCCTCCCGCAGCGGAATCCCGAAGAGTTCAGCACATACTTCATCTAGGTAGAAACGGTCATTGGTAATATCCCAACAATAAAAACCGACCTGCTTGGCGTTCAAAACGGGATTCATGAAACGGCGCTGTCACACAAAATAAAATTCAATACCACTTGCTGCGCAATAGACGATCAGCCGCTGTAAACTATAGGGCAATTCCGTGCCAAATTGAAACGTTTTAATCTTCTCATATTAGAATTTTTTTGCATTTATGACTATTCTTCTCCAGTAACCGAGGTGAGTGAAATCGAGCCGCCCGATTGAGCGATGGGGTGTCTCTGCTTTTCCCTCGCCTGCCATAACACTGAAATCCCGGCGATCTTTATCAACTGTTAACCATAAAAAACCTATTGTTAAAGCGATGTTAAAACTTGCGTCGCCTGTCTGGTCCCTGGTTTCTTCACGTCATTTCATCGGCCTGTCACTCATCGGGCCTGAGGAGATGTCTTGTTGGCCCTTCGATCCGGCATCGGCCAAACTCGCCGGGTGAAAAGGAATGAGCGTGAAGGGCACCGCCACACGTCTGCCGACGTCGCGGAAAGCAGCAACCCTGCTGCTCGCCTGCACGATTTTTTCCCCACAGGGAAGCACCTTCGCGCAGACTGCAACGACAGCCATACCTGTATTGCCGGGCAGCGCTTCTGCCGTCGACGGAGCAGCTTCCCCCACACCGGCGACGGACAATGGGGTGAGCACTGGCACGGGCGCTGTCCCGGCCACAGCTACACCCACGCCGGCACCGCAACTCTGGCGTCCGTCCAACAATCCCGGCGATCCGATTTACGAACAGCAGGACGAAGCGGGCCAACCCTATGCCGAAGGCGAAAACCCCTATGAGCCGACGGTGGACGGTGGCGAAAATCCACGGATAGCCACCGAACCCGGCCAGACGCCCGGCATCCGGCTCGGCACATTCCTGCTGCGGCCCTCGATCAGCCAGACGATCAATACGGAAAAGCAGACGAATACTGGCGGCCCTTCCAGACGCAATTATCTGACGACAGGCATACGCGGTACGCTCACCAGCGACTGGTCCCGTCACGCTTTAACGGTAACCGGCGACGGCGCCTGGGAGAGGAACTTCGGCAGCGACAAGGACGGCGAAGAACCCCGGGCAAGGGTAGAGGCCGATCTGCGCCTTGATCTCGGCGAAGAAACGACGGCCAATCTCAAGGCCGGTTACGAATTCAGCCGCGAAGACACGACGGACCCTAATGCTCTCACCGGCGCTGCCGTGCAGGGCGGCGAACACCGCTTCACCACCAGCGCATCGATAGAGCGGGATTTCGGCAAGCTGCGCGGCCTGGCGGCGCTCGATCTCTCGCGCACGGTCTATACGGATGCGAAAGGCGTCGACGGCCGGCCGATCAGCCTCAGTGACCGCGACCAGAACGGCGCGAACCTGCGCGGACGCATCGGTTATGAATTGTCGCCGGCACTCATCCCCTTCCTCGAACTGAATGCCGGGACGACCAAATATGACAGGCGTCTCGACAATTCGGGCTATGCCCGCTCCTCCAATGCCTATGGGGCGAAGGTCGGCGCGGAAGTCGATCTTGGCGAGAAGACACGTGGCGAGGCCGCCATCGGCTATCTGCGCAAGCAATATGACGACGATCGCCTCGCCTCGATAGGCGCATTGACGCTGGATGGCGAACTTAACTGGTCACCTCAGCGGGGCACCAATGTCAATCTCGGCCTGCGCACGACGATAGAGGACTTTGCCGGCGGACCGCATGGTGGCTGGGTTTCCTATCGGCTGGATGCCGGCCTGACCCACGAATTGCGCAGCAACCTCGTTGCCCGCCTGACGGGACAGATCGTGCATCGCACATTCCCCTCTTCCGACATGGAAAATGCCGTTGAATATACCGCTGGCGCCGGCCTGACCTGGGGACTGAACCGCTATCTCGACCTGACGGCGGACGTCAGCTATCAGTGGACACCGGTTTATGACAGCAGCGAGCTGCGCGTCGGCGCAGGACTTGTCCTCAAGCGATAGGCTTCGGCCAAAAAGAAATCCCGGCGCTGAGGCCGGGATTCCGTTGTTGTTCTGGTGAATTACTTCAGCCCGTTGATCAGGGCCTTGATCGGCTCTTCGATCGCAGGGCGAATATCGCCACGCTCCAGCGCGAAGGCGACGTTGGCAAGAATGAAACCATCCTTGGCGCCGCAATCGAAGGTCTGGCCACGGAAATGATATCCGGAGAACTGCTGCGACTTGGCAAGCGTCAGCATGCCGTCCGTCAGCTGGATTTCGTTGCCGGCGCCACGCTCCTGATTTTCGAGAATGTCGAAAATCTCGGGCTGAAGAATATAACGGCCGTTGATATAGAAATTCGACGGCGCCGTACCCTTGGCAGGCTTTTCGACCATTTCAGTGATCTTGAAACCTTCACCCACGGCATCACCCACGCCGACGATACCGTATTTATGCGTCTGGTCGGGAGCGCATTCCTGCACCGCGATGACGTTGCCCTGGGTCTGGTCGTAAAGTTCGACCATGCCCTTGAGGCAGCTTTTCTGCGAATGCATGATCATATCGGGCAAGAGCACGGCGAAAGGCTCGTCACCGACGATATCACGGGCGCACCAGACCGCATGGCCAAGACCGAGCGGCACCTGCTGGCGCGTGAAGCTTGCAGTACCCGCTTTGGGCAGAAGGCCGGCCAGCAATGTCAGCTCGGCATTCTTGTTGCGCTCGCGCAGCATCTGTTCAAGTTCAAATTGAATATCAAAATAATCTTCGATCACCGCCTTGCCGCGGCCGGTGACAAATACAAAATGTTCGATGCCCGCTTCCGCCGCCTCATCGACAACGTATTGAATGACCGGCTTGTCGACGACGGTGAGCATTTCTTTCGGAACCGCCTTGGTTGCGGGCAGGAAACGCGTGCCGAGACCTGCGACCGGAAATACGGCCTTCCGAATTTTCTTCTGTTCTACCACATATCCCTCCTGAGAGATAAAACTTGATCACAATCCCCGCACGCTGTTGTTATTTCAAAAATAACAACGTTTTGTAAAGGGTGACGCTACCATCTATTAATGGTAAAGAATTTGTTGACGTTCTTTTGTTATCCATGATGACGCCCGATGCGTTTTCGCAATCGAAATGACATTCGAGAGAACGAAAGACAGACGATGACAAAGATGATCCTTTCAGATGTCCGCAAATTCGGCTGCATGCTGGTTGCAGGCCTGGCAATCTCGCTGGCGCCCGTTTCGGCCCGCGCCGATCAGGGATTCCGTCAGTGGATCAACCAGTTCTATGCAACAGCCGCGAAAGAAGGCATTAGCAAGGCGACCTATCAGAAGGCCTTTGCCGGTGTCAGCGAGCCGGATCCCGACGCGCTGCGCAAGGCCACCTTCCAGCCGGAATTCACCACGCAGATCTGGGATTATCTCGATTCCCGCGTCAATCCGTACACGGTGCGGATCGGCCGCGAGATGAAGATGAAGCACGCAACGACCCTCAACTGGATCGAGCGTAACTTCAATGTCGACAAGCACATCATTCTCGCCATCTGGTCGATGGAATCGAATTACGGCGCGGTTCTCGAAAAGCCGGAACGGCTGCACAACATCCCGCAGGCGCTGGCAACGCTCGCCTATTCCGATCCCAAACGCGCCAAATTCGCGCGCACGCAATTGATCGCCGCTCTGAAGATTCTTCAGGCGGGCGATGTCACGCCGAAACAGCTGACAGGCTCCTGGGCGGGCGCGATGGGTCACACCCAGTTCATTCCCACCAGCTACCTGCTTTATGCGGTGGATGCGGATGGCAACGGCAAGCGCGACATCTGGCACTCCGTTCCGGACGCACTAGCCACCGCTGCCAATCTTCTTTCCAAAAACGGCTGGGAGCCCGGCCGGACCTGGGGTTATGAAACCGCCGTTCCGCGTGGCGGCGCCCGTTATGAAGGGCAAACGAAGACCATTGCGGAATGGACGAAGCTCGGCTTTGCCCGCCCGAACGGCAAGAACTTCACGCGCGGTTCCGATCGCGCCATGCTGAAATTGCAGGGCGGAGCAAACGGCCCCGGCTTCCTGATGATGAAAAACTTCTTCACCATCAAGAAATACAACGCCTCCGACAGCTATGCGCTCGCCGTCGGCCTGCTTGCGGATGAGATCGCCGGTTATGGCGGCATGCAGCAGAAATGGCCGCGCCCCGATGGGACGCTGGACATTCGTGAAAAATTCGAGCTGCAGACCCGCATGAAGGAGCTCGGCTATTATGACGGCGAGGTGGATGGGAACTTCGGCTCCGGTTCGAAAGCCGCCATCAGCGCCATCCAGTCGCGCATGGGTATGGAAACCGACGGCCAGCCGTCGCAGCGGTTGCTGAGAGCCCTGCGCAATTGATAATGTGCCGGTGAATTCGGCGGCGGCGTGAGCGCCGCCGATGCATCCGGAGAGGTTGATGTCATGAGTAGGAAACCTGCGGCGAAGAACGGAAGAACCGGCTGGCGTTTCTGCGCCGTCCTTCTTTGCGCTGTCCTTACCGTGCCGCTCGTTCCTTTCGAAAGCTTCGCGCAGGAGCAACGGCGCACCCTGTTTGAAATGCTCTTCGGCAGACCGGTGGGCCGCGATGGCGGATCCGGGCGCGAATACCAGCCCCGCAACCGTCGCGACTTTCCGTCTGCTCCGCGCGAAAGATCGGTCACCCGCCCGCAACCCGCCAGAAAAGCGCCCTCGGTGGTGCAGATGCGAACCGCAAAGCCGGAGCCAGCCGCCAAGCTTGAAAATGCGCGGCGCGTTCTGGTCATCGGCGATTTTCTCGCCGGCGGCATGGGTGAAGAACTGGTCAATGCCTTCGCCAGTTCGCCTGCAATCGCCGTCGATGTGCGTGCCAATGGTTCTTCCGGCCTCGTCCGTACCGATTACTACGACTGGTTCACCAACCTGCCGCAATTCATCAGCGAGACCAAACCAGCCACCATCGTCATCATGATGGGATCGAACGATCGCCAGCAGATGCAGATCGGCGATATCAGGGAAAAATTCGGTACGGAGGTCTGGTTCAAGGAATATGAGCGGCGGATCGACGAGCTTCTGGCCCTTGCCGGACGCCCAAAGGTGCCGCTCTTGTGGGTTGGCCTGCCCGCCTTCCAGTCGCCGTCGCTTTCGGCCGATCTCGTCGGTTTCAACCGGCTTTATCGCAGCCATGTCGAGAAATATGGTGGCGAATTCGTGGACGTCTGGGACGGTTTCGTCGATGAGGCGGGAAAATTCGTCATCACCGGCTACGACATGAACGGCCAGCAGGCGCGCCTGCGCGAGGCTGATGGCATCGGCATGACCCAGGCCGGCAAACGTAAGCTTGCATTTTACGTCGAAAAATTCGTGCGCCGGCACCTCGATAGCGCCGGGCCGGACCTCGTGAAACTGGACGGCAGCAATCTGCCGGCGCTCACCTCCCTGCCCGCGCTCGGCATCGATGCCGGGCAGGTACGCACCCAGCCTATCAGTCTCACCGACCCCAATCTCGATGGCGGCGACAAGCTGCTGGGCGATGCTCCTTTGACCGCCGGAACGACACGCGTATCCGTGGTGGAATCGCCACGCGAGAGGTTGACCAAGCGGGGCGAAATGGCCGATGCACCGGCAGGCCGCATCGATGACTATCGTGTGGCGCCCGATACCACACAGGCAAAACAATAGACGCTTTCGCAGCTGCCTGACCGCCCCGCAGCGGGCGTAATGTTTAGGCAATCCGCGCATGACAGGATAGGTACAGCTTTGCAGGAATGCGGGGTTGGCCATCCACCATCCCCGGTCCCCTTTTTGCATGGCGACATCCATTTGACGGCGACGCCTCGCTTGTTTGTAGCGTCAGCGGCGCCGTCGTTTTTTGCCTTTCGCCGCGCCCCTTTCCGGACGGTACGCCGGACAATACCGAGATGAATTCATGCGCCTGCTGCTTGTTGAAGACGAACGCGAAATGGCAGCAGCCCTGTCCGCCGCGCTCCACCGGTTCGATATTATCGTGGATAAGGTCGGCACGCTCGATCTTGCCCGTCACGCCATCATGGACGGCGTCCACGACCTTGTCGTGCTCGACCGGCAATTGCCCGATGGTGACGGCATCCAGCTTATCGAAGACTTGCGGCTCCTGCCCGTCACCCCGCCCGTCATCGTGCTCACCGCGCAGGGCGCGCTTGTGGATCGGGTGAATGGCCTGAACCTCGGTGCGGACGATTATCTGGCCAAGCCATTTGCCGTCGAGGAACTGCTTGCACGCATTCGCGCCCTGATGCGCCGGCCGGCGAGCGCCGTGACGATGACGGCAAAACTGGGCAGGCTGGAATTTTGTTTCGAAACCCGCGAGGTGCATATCAAGGGTGAATTCCTTCCGCTGACCAGACGCGAACTGCTGATCCTCGAGGCCCTGTTGCGGCGACAGGGCAGAACGGTGCTGCGCTCATTGCTTGAGGAAGCCGTTTATAATTTCGACGATGAGATCCAGTCCAATGCACTCGATTCCCATATCTCCCGCCTGCGCCGCAAATTGGCGGCCGCGGATGCGGGCCTTGAGGTCCACGGCATTCGCGGCGTCGGTTACCTGCTGAGGGCAACCTCGTGAAGCTGGCCAGAAGAAAATCGCTCAAGCGCCGGCTCACCATTCAACTGCTGCTGTTCCAGATCGGCAGCCTGTTCTTCGTCACCGCCGCCATTGTCACCTATATGTCGAGCGGCGGCGCAGGCAGCGCGCTGCTCAGCCCGGAGGCGGCCCAGATAACCGCCAACGCGATCATACGGAATGAGGACAATCGGCTGGTTCTCCAAGAAACGCCCGAATTCATCAACCTGCGCAGCAATACCTCCGATTTCTGGTTCGTCGCGGTCAGCGAAAAAGGGGAGATCGTGCAGGGCGGGCAGGTGCCCGAGGCATTCAGCAACATGGATCAGCAGCTGAGCGACATCAGGGTCTCCGACGTGCGCGACGCGGCGCTGTCCTATTCCTACCTCGCCGTGGTGCGCATCGCCATTGTTCGCCGCGCTTCGGGGCCGGCCGGAGAATTCGTCATGATCGGCAAAGGCGGACCGTTCAGCATGACCTTCCCCGTTTTTTTGTTCTCGAACATATTGATCATGCCTGTCCTCATTCTCATGTCCATCGTGACGGTCGTGACCATCCCCTGGATCATCCGCCGGGAATTTCGCGCCCTTTCCACCATTGCCCGCGCGGCGGAAACCATCGATATCGACAGGCGCGGATACCGATTGCCGGATGGCGATATTCCACGGGAGGTGCAGCCGCTCGTGCATGCCGTCAACGGCGCGTTGAAGCGGCTGGACGATGGTTACGAACGGCACAAGCGCTTCATTCTCGATGCCGCCCATGAATTGCGAACCCCCGTCGCCATTCTCCAGACCCGCGTTGAAACGCTGCTGGACGGCCCGGCCCGCAGCAGAATATTGGCGGATGCCAGCCGCATCGCCGTGCTGGCCGAACAATTGCTTGATTTGCAGCGCCTTGGCGGGCAGAAAGCACCGCTGGTTCCGCTTGATATCGTCGGCCTGTGCAGGTCCGTCGTCGCCGATATGGCCCCGCTTGCGATCTCACAGGGATATAATCTGTCCTTCGAGCCGGAAGAGGAACCGATCCTTGCACTTGCCGATGATGCCTCGCTGCAGCGCGCTTTAATGAACATCGTGCAGAACGCCATTGAACATGGCGGCAATCGCGGAACCATCACCATAAGAGTGGCCTCAAACCGGGTGATCGAGATAGCCGATGAAGGAAATGGTATTCCCGAGGCGGAACGGGAACTCGTCTTTGATGCGTTTCACCGGCTGAGGCCGAAGGATCGCGGCACCGGGCTTGGGCTCAATCTCGTGCAGGAGATCGTCCGTTATCACGGCGGCGAGATCACCATCAGCGATTCCTCCACCGGCGGCGCCTGCTTCCGCATCGCTC
Source organism: Agrobacterium sp. LR_9 (assembly GCF_041954855.1). Lineage (NCBI taxonomy): Bacteria > Pseudomonadati > Pseudomonadota > Alphaproteobacteria > Hyphomicrobiales > Rhizobiaceae > Agrobacterium > Agrobacterium sp. LR_9. The sequence continues at coordinate 155,021 of NZ_JAVAYA010000006.1, read as the reverse complement.
TTCCCTATTGCTGACGACGCCGCAGTCTAACAAAAAGGCCTGTCGCGCACGCAACAGGCCCTTCCGCTTCTTATCGATTTCGCCAGTTCAGCGCGGCAGAACGGTCGCACCCATCAGCGCTTCATCGATCGCGCGCGCCGCCTGGCGGCCTTCGCGGATCGCCCAGACCACCAGTGATTGGCCACGGCGTACGTCGCCCGCCGCCCACAGCTTGTCGACCGAGGTTTTGTAGTCCGTTTCGTTGGCGATCACGTTGGTGGAGCCGCGACGGTCGGTGTTGAGCGTCAGCTTGCCTTCCATTTCCTTCAGCACGCTGTCCGTGAAGGGACCGGAAAAGCCGATGGCGATGAAGGCGAGATCGGCCTTGATGATGAATTCCGTGCCGGCAATCGGCTTGCGGCGGTCATCCACCTGACAGCACTTCACGCCGGTCAACACGCCGTCTTCGCCGACGAATTCGAGCGTCGCCACCTGGAACTCGCGGATGGCGCCTTCGGCCTGCGAGGACGAGGTGCGCATCTTGGTCGCCCAGAAGGGCCAGACGGCCAGCTTGTCTTCCTTTTCCGGCGGCATCGGGCGGATGTCGAGCTGCGTGACCTTCACCGCACCCTGACGGAAAGCCGTACCGACGCAGTCGGATGCGGTATCGCCGCCGCCGACAACGACGACATGCTTGCCGCCGGCAAGAATCGGATCGGCCGGCCAGCCGACGCTGTCGATATTTTCGCGACCGACGCGGCGGTTCTGCTGCACGAGATAGGGCATGGCATCGTAGACGCCATGCAGATCGGCGCCACCGATACCGGCCGGGCGCGGGGTTTCCGAACCGCCGCAATAAAGCACGGCATCGTGGTCGGCCAGAAGCGCCTCAACCGTCACATCGACGCCGACATTGACGCCGCAATGGAAGGTGACGCCTTCACCCTTGATCTGCTCGACACGGCGGTCGATGAAGTTCTTCTCCATCTTGAAGTCCGGGATGCCGTAACGCAACAGGCCGCCGGGCTTGGATTCGCGCTCATAGACATGGACCTCGTGGCCGGCGCGGCCGAGCTGCTGCGCAGCCGCCATGCCCGAAGGACCGGAACCGATGATGGCCACCTTCTTGCCGGTGTGGATCGTCGCAGGCTTCGGCACGATGAAGCCCAACTCATAGGCCTTGTCGGCAATCGCCTGCTCGACGGTCTTGATGGCGACCGGCGCATCCTCGAGATTCAGCGTGCAAGCCTCCTCACAAGGCGCGGGACAGACGCGGCCGGTAAATTCCGGGAAGTTGTTGGTGGAGTGGAGGTTGCGGATCGCCTCTTCCCAATTGTTGTTATAGACCAGATCGTTCCAGTCGGGGATCTGGTTGTGCACGGGACAGCCCGTCGGGCCGTGACAATAGGGAATGCCGCAATCCATGCAGCGCGCCGCCTGCTTCTGCACCTCGGCATCCGACATCGGAATGGTGAATTCGCGGAAATGGCGAATACGATCCGATGCGGGCTGATACTTGCCCACCTGCCGGTCGATCTCCAGAAAACCTGTAACCTTGCCCACGTTTATGTCCTCACATCAAAGCGGAGCGCCTGTCGGGCCCCAGTACCAGTAAGCGAAACCAAAAGCCGCCCCCAGCACGATGAACTCAAATCCGGTCTCGCCGCTCGTCCAGGTGATCGCCGTGGGAACGGCGACCGCGATCATCAGCGAGACCAGTTGGTGTAGTATCCTCACGCGGGGGATTACTCCGCCGCCACGCCCATGCGCATGCGCTCCATTTCCTCAAGCGCACGGCGGTATTCGACCGGCATGACCTTGCGGAATTTCGGACGGAACTCGCTCCAGCGGTCGAGTATATCCTTGGCGCGCGACGAGTTCGTGTAATGGAAGTGGTTCGAGATCAGCTGGTAGAGACGCTCCTCGTCGTGGCGCGTCATGTCCTCGGAAACGTCCACGCGTCCCTTGTGCATGAGGTCGCCGCCGTGATGGTGCAGCTTCTCCAGCATGTCGTCCTCTTCCGGAACCGGCTCCAGCTCGACCATGGCCATGTTGCAGCGGGTGGCGAAATCACCCTTCTCGTCGAGAACATAGGCCACGCCGCCGGACATGCCGGCCGCGAAGTTACGGCCCGTTTCACCGAGAACGACGACGATGCCGCCGGTCATATATTCGCAACCGTGGTCGCCGACACCTTCGACAACCGCGACCGCGCCGGAGTTACGCACCGCGAAACGCTCGCCAGCCACGCCACGGAAATAACACTCGCCGGTGATCGCACCGTAAAGAACGGTATTACCGACGATGATCGAGTTTTCCGCGACGATACGGGTGTTTTCCGGCGGACGCACGATGATGCGGCCACCCGAAAGGCCCTTGCCGACATAGTCGTTGCCGTCACCCACCAGATCGAAGGTGATGCCACGGGCGAGGAAAGCGCCGAAGGACTGGCCCGCCGTTCCCTTGAGAGTGACGTGGATCGTGTCGTCCTTCAGGCCCTTGTGACCCCAGCGCTTGGCAAGCGCGCCCGACAGCATGGCGCCGGCGGAACGGTCGACGTTCTTGATCGGCACTTCGAAGACCACGGGCTCGCGGTTTTCGAGCGACGGCAGGGACTTCTCGATCAGCTTGCGGTCGAGAATGTCATCGATCGGATGCTTCTGGCGCTCGGTCCAGAAGGTCGCTTCCTTCGGAGCTTCGACCTTGTGGAAGATGCGGCTGAAATCCAGCCCCTTGGCCTTCCAGTGCGCCAGCATCTCATCCTTCTCCAGCAGCTCGGAAGCGCCGATGATCTCGTCCAGCCTGGTAACGCCAAGCGAAGCGAGGATTTCGCGCACTTCTTCGGCCACGAAGAAGAAATAGTTGATGACGTGTTCCGGCGTGCCCTTGAAGCGCTTGCGCAGAACCGGGTCCTGCGTGGCAACGCCGACAGGGCAGGTGTTGAGATGGCACTTGCGCATCATGATGCAGCCGGCCGCGATCAGCGGCGCGGTGGCGAAGCCGAATTCATCCGCACCGAGCAGCGCGCCGATGATGACGTCGCGGCCGGTCTTCAGACCGCCATCCACCTGCAGGGCAACGCGCGAGCGAAGACCGTTCAGCACCAGCGTCTGCTGGGTTTCGGCAAGACCGATTTCCCATGGGGAACCGGCGTGCTTCAGCGAGGTGAGCGGCGAAGCGCCCGTGCCGCCATCGAAACCGGCAACGGTGATATGGTCGGCGCGCGCCTTGGCGACACCGGCCGCAACCGTGCCGACGCCCACTTCAGACACCAGCTTCACCGAAACATCGGCTTCCGGGTTGACGTTTTTCAGGTCGTAGATCAGCTGCGCCAGATCTTCGATGGAGTAGATATCGTGATGCGGCGGCGGCGAGATGAGGCCGACGCCCGGCGTCGAATGACGCGTCTTGGCAACGGTCGCATCCACCTTATGGCCGGGCAGCTGGCCGCCTTCGCCGGGCTTGGCACCCTGCGCCACCTTGATCTGCAGCATATCGGCATTGACGAGATATTCGGTCGTCACGCCGAAACGTCCGGAAGCGATCTGCTTGATGGCGGAGCGTTCCGGGTTCGGCTTACCGTTCAACAGCGGCATGTAACGGTCGGATTCTTCGCCGCCCTCACCCGTGTTGGACTTGCCGCCGATACGGTTCATGGCAATCGCAAGCGTGGTATGCGCCTCGCGGCTGATCGAGCCGAAGGACATCGCCCCGGTCGAGAACCGCTTGACGATATCAGCCGCCGGCTCGACCTCATCGATGGAGACCGGCTTGCGACCGAGTGCTTCCGCCGACTTGACCTTGAACAGGCCGCGAATGGTGTTCATGCGCAGCGCCGTCTCATTCACCATGCCGGCGAATTCGCGGTAGCGATCCTGGCTGTTGCCACGCACGGCGTGCTGCAGCGAGGCGACGGCATCCGGCGTCCAGGCGTGGCTTTCGCCGCGCATGCGATAGGCGTATTCGCCGCCAATATCGAGCGTGTTGGCGAGGATCGGGTCCTTGCCAAAGGCCGCTGTGTGACGTGCCACGGTTTCTTCGGCAATCTCCGTCAGGCCGACACCTTCGATGGAGGTGGCGGTGCCGAAGAAATACTTCTCGACGAATTCCGAGGAAAGGCCGATGGCGTCGAAGATCTGTGCGCCGCAATAGGACTGGTAGGTGGAAATGCCCATCTTGGACATGACCTTGAGGATGCCCTTACCCACCGCCTTGATGTAGCGATAGACCACTTCATCGTCGGAGACTTCCTTCGGGAAGGCGCCGTGCTTGTGCATGTCGAGCAGCGTGTCGAAGGCGAGATAGGGGTTGATCGCCTCGGCACCATAACCGGCCAGCAGGCAGAAATGGTGGATTTCGCGCGGTTCACCGGTTTCCACGACGAGGCCGACCGAGGTGCGCAGACCCTTGCGGATCAGGTGATGGTGCACGGCGGCCGTCGCCAGAAGGGCGGGGATCGCAATGCGGTCCGGCCCGAGCTGGCGGTCGGAAAGAACGATGATGTTGTAACCGCCGCGAACGGCCGATTCCGCACGCTCGCACAGGCGGTCGAGCATTTCAGGCATGCCTTCGGCGCCGCGCTCCACATCATAGGTGAAGTCGAGCGTCTTGGTGTCGAAACGGTCTTCCGTGTGGCCGATGGAGCGGATCTTTTCCAGATCGCCATTGGTCAGGATCGGCTGGCGCACTTCCAGACGCTTGGCGCGGGCCGCACCTTCATGGTCGAGAATGTTCGGGCGCGGACCGATGAAGGACACGAGGCTCATGACAAGCTCTTCGCGGATCGGGTCGATCGGCGGGTTGGTCACCTGCGCGAAGTTCTGCTTGAAATAGGTGTAGAGCAGCTTCGACTTTTCCGACATGGCCGAGATCGGCGTATCGGTGCCCATCGAGCCGATGGCTTCCTGACCGGTCGTCGCCATCGGCGACATCAGGAGCTTGGTATCTTCGCTGGTGTAGCCGAAGGCCTGCTGACGGTCGAGCAGCGACACGTCGCGGCGCAGCGCGCGCGGTTCAACCGGCTTCAGCTCTTCGAGGATGAGCTGCGTGCGGTCGAGCCAGGTGCGATAGGGGTGCTTGGCGGCAAGCTCGTGCTTGACTTCCTCGTCGGAAACGATGGAGCCCTTTTCCATGTCGATCAGCAGCATCTTGCCGGGCTGCAAGCGCCACTTCTTGACGATGCGCTCTTCCGGCACCGGCAGCGTGCCTGCTTCCGACGCCATGATGATACGGTCGTCATCGGTGACAAGGTAACGCGCGGGGCGCAGGCCGTTGCGGTCGAGCGTTGCGCCGATCTGCTTGCCATCGGTGAAGGCGACGGCGGCCGGGCCGTCCCACGGCTCCATCAGCGCTGCGTGATATTCGTAGAACGCCTTGCGTTCGGCCGACATGGACTGGTTGCCGGCCCAGGCCTCCGGGATCAGCATCATCACGGCATGGGCCATGGAGTAGCCGCCGCGCACGAGGAATTCGAGCGCGTTGTCGAAGCAGGCGGTATCCGACTGGCCCTCATAGGAGATCGGCCAGAGCTTGGAGATATCGTCGCCGAACAGCACGGAGGAAACCGACGCCTGACGCGCCGCCATCCAGTTGACGTTGCCGCGCAGCGTGTTGATTTCGCCGTTATGGGCAACCATGCGGTAGGGGTGCGCCAGCTTCCAGGACGGGAAGGTGTTGGTGGAAAAACGCTGATGCACGAGGGCGACGGCGGATTCGAAGCGCGGATCGGCCAGATCCTTGTAATAGGCGCCCACCTGATAGGCGAGGAACATGCCCTTGTAGACGATGGTCGAAGACGACAGCGAAACGGGATAGAAATCCTGCGTTTCCTTGCCGCCGCCTTCGTCATAGATGCGGTTGGACAGTACCTTGCGGATCAGGAACAGCTTGCGCTCGAAATCGGCATTGCTCGCGGCATCGCGGCCGGCGCCGATGAAGACCTGCACGTGGTGCGGTTCGGTCGCTGCGATATCCGGCGCCTTGGAGAGCGAGGAATTGTCGACCGGCACATCGCGGAAGCCAAGGAACTGCTGCCCCTCTTCGCCGATGACGTCGACGATGACCTTCTTGTAGTGCTCGATGCGGGAAGGATCGCGCGGCATAAAGATGTGGCCGACGGCATATTCGCCGGCCTTCGGCAGGGTAACGCCCTGCGCGGCCATTTCCTCGCGGAAGAAGCGGTCGGGAATCTGCACGAGAATGCCAGCACCATCGCCCATCAGCGGATCTGCGCCGACGGCGCCGCGATGCGTCAGGTTTTCAAGGATGAACAGGCCGTCCTTGACGATCTGGTGCGACTTGGCGCCCTTCATATGGGCAACGAAGCCGACGCCGCAGGCATCATGTTCATTGGCCGGATCGTAAAGACCCTGCCTTTCCGGCAAACCGCCCGCGAAACGCGCTTTCGCAGAAACGGGTGCGGCCGCAGCCGCGGTGGGACAGTCTGTGGTCAGGGTGGCGGCGGCGATTTCCGCCTGCGGCTTGTTCGTCATTTTTGTCCCTCCTGCAAAATTACTTGCATGGTTTCATGCGAAGATCCGGCTCGACCACGAATTTTCGCTTCCCGCAAAATCCGCATTCAATCCGGCTCGACCAAATTTAGGACAGCAAAGCTGTCTCAATTCAAGAGGATTTTGGCAGAAACAGGCGAATTTAGCAAGGGTGCGAATCCAATTAGTGAAAGCCCCATTTTGCAGCGAAGTTTCGATACTGACCTATTGCGCGAAACTTTCTTATCGCAAGACCCGCGGAGCCATTGCTTTCATTGCCGGATTTGCCAATCGCAATCTTAGATCATAGAACTTTGCCGTTCATCGCGCCACGCATTCCCAAACCAGAACCCCAGCCATCGGAAAGCCTTCAGAGATGTTTTTTGCTTCAGACAATTGGGCCGGCGCCCACCCTGCCGTCAACGAACGGCTTTCGCGGGAATCCACGCGCTTTGCCGCCGCCTACGGCACCAGCGAACTCGATCTCTCCATCGAAAAGCGCTTCAACGAGATTTTCGAGCGCGAGGTCGCGGTGTTTTTCGTCGCCACCGGCACGGCGGCCAATTCGCTTTCGCTGGCCAGCATCGCCCGCGCCGGCGGCCTGACCTTCTGTCACTCCGAAGCGCATGTGATCGAGGACGAATGCGGCGCGCCGGATTTCTTTTCCGGCATGCGCATGGTCGCCGTCGAGGGACCGAACGGCAAGATGCTGCCGGAGAACCTCATCGAGCGCATTGCGCGTTATCCGCAGGATGCCGTGCATCACGGCCGCGCCGCAGCCATCACCATGACGCAGGCGACCGAGGCCGGCACGGTCTACACGCTCGATGAAATCGACGCCATCGCCAAAATCGCCAAGGATAACGGCCTGCCGCTGCATATGGATGGCGCGCGTTTCGCCAATGCGCTGGCCGCCCTCGGCACCACGCCCGCCGAAATGACCTGGAAACGCGGCGTCGACGTGCTGTCTTTCGGCGGCACGAAAAATGGCTGCTGGTGTGCGGAAGCAATCGTGTTTTTCGATCCTTCGCTCGCCCGGGATTTCTCCTTCCTGCGCAAGCGCACCGCTCAACTTTTCTCGAAATCGCGTTTCATCGCCGCGCAATTCGAAGCCTATTTGCAGGACGACCTGTGGCTCGGTCTCGCAAGCCATGCCAATGCCATGGCCAACCGGCTGCGCGCCGGCTTCGGCTCGCTGAACAGCGCCCGCCTCGCTTGGCCGACCCAGGCCAATGAAGTTTTCGCCATTCTGCCGAAGGCTGCCGCAGAAGCCGCCACGGCAAAGGGTGCGAAGTTCTATGACTGGCTGGAGCCGCGCGACATGCCGGAAAAGGTCGGCAAGGACGAAGTGCTGATCCGTATGGTCACCAGCTTTGCGACGACCGAGGCCGATGTCGACGAATTCCTGTCGATCTGCGCTGCCGTTTAAACTATCGGAGGGCGTCGCCTTGCGGCGCCCTCATACCTCCTGCAGCCGGTAACCGACCCCGGTTTCCGTCAGAATATAGCGCGGCTGATCCGGGATTTTTTCGATCTTCTGGCGAAGCTGGCGCACATAGACCCGCAAATATTGCACATCGGTCAGTTCGTCCCATACATGCTCCAGCAGAAAACGGTGCGTCAGCACCTTGCCGGCATGCTGCACCAGAACCCGCAGAATGTCATACTCCTTGGGCGAGAGCTTCACTTCCCGGTCCTCCACCTTGACGATGCGCCGGACCAGATCGACGGAAAGATCTCCGGTCTGGAACACCGGCCTCTCCCCCTGGCTTTGCAGACGATGGCGCAGGGCGACGCGGATGCGGGCGACGAGTTCGTTCATGCCGAAAGGCTTGGTGATATAGTCATCCGCCCCCAGTTCCAGCGCCCTGACGATACCCGCCTCATCCGTGCGGCTGGAGAGAATGATGACCGGCAGCGCCAGCCCTTCGCCGCGCCATTTCGCCAGAAGATCATGACCCGACATATCCGGCAGGCCGAGATCGAGAACGACGAGATCGGGCTTGTCCTCACTGACCAGCTGCATGGCGACCTTCGCATTCATCGCCTCGCTCACCGCATATTCCTGGGTCGACAGCCCTACGCGCAAAAGCTTGCGGATCGGCGGTTCGTCGTCGACGATCAGAATACGAACGGCGGAATTGGTCATTCTCGATCTCCCTCAGCGGCATAGCTGCTTGTCGCCGGCAATCGCGCCTTAATCATGGTCTATCATCGGCGCATCGGCGGGAACCGGCAGACTGACGGTAAACTGCGCACCGGTGCGGCCCGACCTGTTTTCCGCGCGGATCGAACCACCCATGGCCTCGATAAACCCCTTGCAGATGGATAGCCCCAGGCCCGTTCCGGCCTGCACATGGTCCGCCTTGCGCACCCGGTAGAAACTGTCAAACACCCGCTCCGTATCGTCGGGCGGAATACCCGGCCCCGCATCGGCCACGGAGAGGAAGATATTTTTGCCCTGCCGCCAACCGCGAATCTCGATGGCTGTGTGTTCGGGAGCGTATTTGGCGGCATTGTCGATGAGATTGAACAGAACCTGTTCGAAAAGCACGGGGTCGACCTTCAGCATCGGCAGGTCGGAGGGAATATCCAGAACGATCTCATGCCTGACGACGATTTTCGCTGCGCGCGAAAGTGCGGTTCCGACCATATCGCCCACGAAATGCAGACCGTAATTCGGCTCCATCGCTCCCGACCCGATCCGCGTCATATCAAGAAGATTGGAGATGAAGCGGTTCAGCCGCTCGGATTCCTCGATGATCGTCGAAAGCAGTTCGGCGCGGGCATCCGGCGGGATGTCCTCGGCGAAATCCTTCAACGTTCCCGCCGAGCCCAGAATGGCCGCAAGCGGCGTCTTGAGATCATGGGAAATGGATGTCAGCAGCGCGGTGCGCAGCCGGTCGGTTTCCGCCGCAAGCCTTGCCCGGTCGACATCCGAGACGAGCTGGATTCGCTCGATGGCAAGTGCTGCCTGATCGGCCAGGGCATCGAACAGTCGCTGCTGTTCGGGCGTCAGAAGCGGGCCGAGCCGGTCATCGTCCAGCCCCACCACGCCGACGGCGCCGCTGCCGGTGCGCAGGGGCAGATAAAGCCGTTTGGCGCCGGGAAGGGTATCCGCGCCCCTGCCCGCCGCCTTGTTATGTTCCCAGGCCCATTGCGCGGCGGCAATATCGGCATCCACCAGCGTATCGTCCGGCGGATATCCCGCCTTGACCGTGATCGTATTATTTTCAGGTAAAAGCAGAACGATCCGCACCTTCAGCATCGAGGCCATCTGGAAAGCGGCCGCCCACAGGACATCGTCCAGCGTTCCAGTCACCGAAAGCTTCTTCGAGAACAGATATAAATCTTCCGTCGTCCGCGCCCTTGCCCGCGCGGCGGCGGCCTGCCGTTGCACGGCTGCGGTAAGATTGGAGGCGACAAGCGCCACACCGAGATAAAACAGCAGCGCCACGACACTTTCCGGATCGCGAACGGTCAGGGTGTAACGCGGCTCAAGGAAGAAAAAATTGAATGCAAAAGCGCCGAGCAGGGAAGCATAAAGCGCTGGCCCCAGCCCGCCGCGCACGGCGGCGGCGAGAACCGCCATCAGGAACACGAGCGCCAGATTTCTGACATCGAGCGTCTGGTCGAGCACGATGCCGGCCACGATCGCCAAACCGACGAACAGGGTGCTGTTAAGATAAGGCCGTATGGAACCATGCGATTGCGCCGAGGCTGGCTTTGCGGTCTGGCCCAGCTTCTCTTCTTTTTTATCGCCGGAAATGACGTGAACGCTGATATCGCCCGCATGGTCGATCAGATCATGCGTCAGCGAGCGCTGAAAAATCCGCTGCCACCAGGATTTTCGCGGGCGGCCGATGATGATGTGGGTGAAATTATTGGCGTTGGCATAGGAGATGATCTCCCGTGTCAGGTCGAGCGCCGGCAGGGTCACCGTCTCGCCGCCAAGCTGCTGGGCAAGCCGCATCGTGCCGGCCAGCCGGTCCTTCTCCGCCTCCGACAATTGCTGCGAACGCGGCGTATCGAGATGCAGCGCCGTCCAGGGCGCACGCAGACGATCCGCCTGCCGGCGGGCATAACGCACCAGACCCGGGCCATTGCCGCCGTGGTCCAGGCAAACCAGAACCCTGTCGCCCGCCGCCCATGGGCCGGAAATGGCATGGGACTGCATGTGGTTGAGCAACTGCTCATCCACCCGTTGCGCGGTGCGCCGCAGCGCAAGCTCTCGCAACGCCGTCAGATTGCCGCGCGAGAAATAATTCTCGATGGCGCGCCGGGCGGTGCGGGGCAGGTAAACCTTGCCATCCTGCAGCCGCTTGATCAGATCGTCTGGCGTAATATCGATGATTTCGACATCGTCGGCCCGGTCGATAATGCTGTCGGGCACCGTTTCGCGAACGCGGATGCGGGTGATCTGCGCAACGACGTCGTTCAGGCTTTCGACATGCTGGATGTTCAGCGTCGTATAGACGTCGATGCCTTGCGCCAGAATTTCCTGAACATCCATGTAGCGCTTGGGGTGGCGGCTGCCGGCGGCATTGGTGTGCGCCAGTTCATCGACCAGAACCAGAGCGGGACGGCGGGCGAGAATGGCATCGAGATCCATCTCTTCGAGCACCTGACCGCGATAATCGATACGCCGGCGCGCGATGATCTCGAAACCCTGCACCAGCGTTTCGGTTTCCCGGCGGCCATGGGTTTCCACGACGCCGATGACGGCATCCACCCCATCCGCCAGCTTCGCACGGCCGGACATCAGCATTTCATAGGTCTTGCCGACGCCGGGCGCTGCTCCCAAAAAAATCTTCAGCCGGCCACGCGCCTCGCGCCGGGCGTTTTCCAGCAGCGCATCGGGCGACGGTCGGCTCGGCATATCGCGATTGTCGTCAGGCATTTAACCCACCAGTGGTCGAGGCTATGGCTTGCGAACAAGCCATAGCCATTTCAGTTCATGAACCGGCTGCGTCAAGAGCCATGTTGAGCGCCAGCACATTCACGACCGGCTCTCCCATAAATCCGAGTTCCGGTCCTTCGACATGGCGCTCCACGATGGCACGCAGGGATGCCTCATCCACGCCCCTTGCTTTGGCGACTCGGGGAACCTGAAAATAAGCAGCCTCCGGCGAAACATGCGGATCAAGGCCGCTGCCCGAGGCCGTCACCAGATCGACCGGAACCTCGGCCGTCGGATTTTCGGCTTTTGCGGCCTCGTAATCCTGTTTCACCCGGTCGATAAGCTTGGCGCTCGTCGGACCGAGATTGGAGCCGGACGACGAAGCGGCATTGTAACCGTCACCGGCAGCCGATGGCCTGCCGTGGAAATATTTCTCACTGGCAAAGGACTGCCCGATCAATTGCGAACCTGCAACAGCACCATTCTTTTCGATGAGGCTGCCATTGGCCTGAAAAGGGAAGATCGCCTGCGCGAGACCCGTCATGCCCAGAGGATAGGCAAGGCCGGTGATGGCGGTGGTGGCGAGGATGAGCACCAGTGCGGGACGAAGCTGTTTGAACATTGTCTTTACTCCTCAGGCGAGACCGAGCGCCGTGACGGCGAGGTCGATGACCTTGATGCCGATGAAGGGAACGATGATGCCGCCGAGGCCATAGATGACCAGATTGCGCGACAGCAGCGCACCCGCGCCGATCGGCCGATATTTGACGCCCTTCAGCGAGAGCGGGATGAGCGCGATGATGATGAGCGCGTTGAAGATGATGGCCGACAGGATGGCGCTCTGCGGTGTCGAAAGCCCCATCACATTCAGAACGCCAAGCTGCGGATAGAGCGCCAGGAACATTGCCGGGATAATGGCGAAATATTTGGCGATATCGTTGGCGATGGAGAACGTCGTCAGCGCGCCGCGCGTCATCAGCAATTGCTTGCCGATTTTCACGATCTCGATGAGCTTGGTCGGATCGCTGTCGAGATCGACCATATTGCCCGCCTCGCGTGCCGCCACCGTACCGGTGTTCATGGCAACGCCGACATCGGCCTGCGCCAGCGCCGGCGCGTCGTTGGTGCCGTCACCGCACATGGCGACGAGCTTGCCCTTGCCCTGTTCCTCGCGGATAAGCTCCAGCTTGTTTTCCGGTGTCGCCTGGGCAAGGAAATCATCGACGCCGGCTTCGGCCGCAATCGCTGCCGCCGTCATCGGGTTGTCGCCGGTGATCATCACCGTGCGGATGCCCATGCGGCGAAGCTCTGCGAAACGCTCGCGAATGCCGCCCTTGACGATGTCCTTCAGCTGCACGACGCCGAGCAGCTTGCCATCGCGCACGACGGCGAGCGGCGTGCCGCCGGTCTTGGCGATCTCTTCCGCAATTGTCCGGATGCCGCGTGCGGCGTCCGTTTCGGTTTTGACGGCAAGCGCCACATTGCCCTGTTGCGGAGCGCCACCGTTAACGTAGGCTAGAACGGCGTCGACAGCACCCTTGCGAATGGAGGAACCTTCGAAATCGACACCGCTCATGCGGGTCTGGGCGGTGAATGGTACGAAATTCGCGTGCAGTTTCTGCATGTCGCGGGCGCGGATGCCGTATTTTTCCTTGGCGAGAACCACGATGGAACGGCCTTCCGGCGTTTCGTCGGCCAGGGAGGCAAGCTGCGCCGCATCGGCCAGTTCCTGCTCGGAAACGCCGGCAACGGGACGAAACTCGGTCGCCTGCCGGTTGCCGAGGGTGATGGTGCCGGTCTTGTCGAGCAGCAGCGTATCGACATCGCCGGCAGCCTCGACGGCGCGGCCGGACATGGCCAGCACGTTGAAACGAACCAGTCTGTCCATGCCGGCAATGCCGATGGCGGACAGAAGCGCGCCGATGGTAGTCGGGATGAGCGTTACGAACAGAGCCACCAGCACGATGATCGGGATCGAACCGCCGGCATAGGCCGCGAAGCTTGGAATGGTCGCGGTGGCCAGCACGAAGATCAGCGTCATGCCCGCGAGCAGAATGTTGAGCGCGATCTCGTTCGGCGTCTTCTGGCGTTCAGCGCCTTCGACCAGCGAAATCATCCGGTCGAGGAAGGTGGAACCGGCGGCGGCGGTGATGCGAACCCTGATCCAGTCCGACAGCACCTGCGTGCCGCCGGTAACGGCCGAGCGATCACCGCCGGATTCGCGGATGACGGGGGCGGATTCGCCGGTGATTGCCGCCTCGTTGACGGAGGCGACACCTTCGATGACTTCGCCGTCGGAGGGGATGATATCGCCCGCCTCGACGAGAACGACATCGTTCACCTTCAGGCTGGTACCCGCCACCATCTTGTACTGGCTGCGGTCATCGCCGGTGAGCAGTTTCGCCTGGGTTTCGGTGCGGGTCCGGCGCAGTGAATCCGCCTGCGCCTTGCCGCGCCCTTCGGCGACGGCTTCCGCGAAATTGGCGAACAATACGGTGAACCAGAGCCAGAGATTGATCTGGAAGGAGAAACCAAGATTGGTGCCGCCCATGATGAGGTCGCGGATGAACAGCACCGTTGTCAGCACTGACACCGTCGCGACCACGAACATGACCGGGTTGCGCGCCAGCGTGCGTGGGTTGAGCTTTTTGAATGCGGCGGCAATGGCCGGCACGAGAATGCGAGAATCGAGGATGCTCGCTTGTTTGGACTGGCTCATGAAGAGGCTCCAGCGTTTGAAACGGGGCGACCGATAAAGGTCGATCAGCCCGTGATAACTTCGAGAGCGACAACGGCGGCGACGAGAGTCGCCATCATCGCGAGAATGAGATTGGAAGCGCACCAGCCGCCGGGCGTGGCGCTGCCTTTGACGGGAGCACCTTTGCGAGCGGAGACGATGCAGTTATTTCGGGACTTGTCGTTCATGGTGTCACCTCAGAAGAGCTGGCCTGCCGCCATCACCAGATGTTCGGCAACGGGGCCGAGCGCCAGTGCAGGCAGGAAGGTAAGGCCGCCGACAATCAGGATCGTGCCGACAAGCAGGCCGACGAAAAGCGGGCCATCCGTCGGGAAGGTGCCAGCCGAGGCCGGAACGGTCTTCTTGGTGACCAGCGAACCGGCAATGGCGAGTGCCGGAATGATGACCAGAAAACGGCCCATCAGCATGCCAAAGCCAAGCGTGATGTTGTACCAGGTGGTGTTGCCTGTGAGGCCGCCGAAGGCGGAGCCGTTATTGGCGGCCGCCGAGGTATAGGCATAGAGGATTTCGGAGAAGCCGTGCGGCCCCGCGGTGCCGATCGATGCGACCGCCGAGGGCAGCACGGTGGCCGTTGCCGTGAAGACGAGCATGGCGAGCGGGAGGCAGAGAATGGCCAGAACCGCCATCTTCATTTCCTTGGCCTCGATCTTCTTGCCGAGATATTCCGGCGTGCGCCCGACCATCAGCCCCGCCACAAAGATGGCGATGACGATGAAGAGCAGAATGCCGTAAAAACCCGCGCCGACACCGCCGACGATCACCTCGCCCAGCTGCATGTTAATGAGTGGGATAAGACCACCCAGCGCCGTGAAGCTGCCATGCATGGCATTGACCGCGCCGCAGGAGGCGGCGGTGGTGATGACCGCAAAGAGCGACGAGAGCGCCACGCCGAAACGGACCTCCTTGCCCTCCATATTGCCGCCGGCAAGACCGAAGCTGTGCATCAGCGGGTTTCCGGCCGCTTCCGCCCAATAGGTGACGGCGACGCCGGCGATGAACAGCACGCCCATGGCGGCGAGGATCGCCCAACCCTGGCGCTGGTTACCGACCATGCGGCCGAAGACGTTGGTAAAGGCGGCGCCAATGGCGAAGATCGACACCATCTGGATCATGTTGGAAATGGCATCCGGGTTCTCGAAGGGATGCGCCGAATTGGCGTTGAAGAAACCGCCGCCATTGGTGCCCAGCATCTTGATTGCCAGCTGTGACGCGACGGGGCCGACGGCAATCGTCTGCTGCGCGCCTTCCAGCGTCTGCGCATTCACATAGGCGCCGAGCGTCTGCGGCACGCCGAGCCAGACGTAAACGAGGGTCAGCACGATGCAGAGGGGTAAAAGCACGTAGAGGGTCGAGCGAACCATATCCACCCAGAAATTGCCGATCGCCTTGCCGGAAGCGCGGGAAAATGCGCGGATCAGGCCGATGGCGATGGCCATGCCTGTTGCGGCGGAGACGAAGTTCTGCACGGTGAGACCCGCCATCTGGGTCAGATAGGACAGGGTGCTTTCGCCGCCATAATTCTGCCAGTTGGTGTTGGTGACGAAGCTGACCGCCGTATTGAAGGACAATTCCGGTCCCACGGCCGCCATTGCCTGCGGATTATAGGGCAGCACCGCCTGAAAGCGCATCAGGGCATAAAGCAGGGCAAAACCAAGCAGGTTGAAGAGAAGCATGGAGAACGCATAGGTCGTCCAGTGCTGCTCCTCACGTTCGCTTGTCCCGGCAAGGGCATAAAGGCCGCGCTCGACGGGTGCGAGAACCGGCGACAGCAGGGTGCGCTCGCCATTAAAGACACGCGCCATATAGAAGCCGAGCGGCTTCACCAGCGCAAAAATGATCCCGCAAAAAAGCAGAATCTGAAACCATCCAGTGAGGGTCATGGTATTGAACTTTCAATAAAGCATCGGACCGAAAAGTGTCATGCGGTTTTCGGAAAATCCGATGCTCGGACAGAAAGAGAGAGCGGCGGATCCGATTCCATTTTTCTCTCCGCCGCGCGAACCGCCGCTTCCCGATCAGAAACGTTCGGGGCGAATGAGAGCATAGGTGAGATAGGCGGCGATAAAGACCGTGACGGCGCCGCTCAAGATATAGTCGAATGTCATCGCAGCCTCCGTCTAAAGCCGGTCGCAGGCGCGCGTATAGGCAAAGCAGAGGGCGAAAAACACCGTGGCTGCGCCGATCAGAACAACATCCATCATCGATGGGACTCCTTTTTATTCGAGGAGCCGGACAGGAAGAAAAGCGCCGTCATGTGGGACGTCGCTTTTCACTCTTTCTGGCTGAGAAGGGAACACCATCCCTTCACGCACAGAAGAATGCACCCGAACCGCATAAAGGTTCGAGACGGCCACAGAGGCAATAAAATAGGAATCTTATAGGAATTTCGATGCCCGCCGGTCGCGGGCATCGCTGCCGCTACTTAGAGTTTTGACGCATTTCCGGACGGAAAACCGGGGTCCACTTTTTCTGGAAGTGCTCTAAGAGAGCGGGCTATCACCGAAAGCGGAAACGATGGTTTCCGCCGGGCTTTTACCGGCCAGCAGCGCTGCCAGCAAAATGCGGGCCTGGCCCGGGCGAAGCGTGGATGAATGCACGGCGCCCGCCGCGACAAGATCATGCCCGCCGCCGCCGCCGCCATAAGTCGCCACCAGCCGCCCTTCCGGCACGCGGCTGGAAACGATGACGGGAACGCCGCGTTCGGCGCAGCGCTTCACGGCTTCGGCGATACGCGGATTGGCGTTGCCGGAACCGAGTGCGGCAAGAACGATGCCTTGCGCGCCCGCCTGCAGACTTGCATCGATATGGGTCGCGTCACAGCCGGGATGAATGGCGACGATATCGACGCGCTGATCGGTTACCGGGGCGGAAAGCCGCAGCATTGCGGCAGCAGCCAGCGGCCGGGCGGAGCGGAAGGCATCCGCCTCATCCGCGCTCAGCTTATAAAGCCCCCAGGCCGGCAGACAGCGGCCGCCGAAGGAGAGGAGCACGCCTTTTGCGGCATTCGCCTGATCGAGCGCTGTTTCTATGGCCCGGGCCAGATTGGCCGGCCCGTCCGCGTCCTTATGGTCTGCCGTAAACTGTGCGCCGGTGAAGACCACCGGCTTTGTGATGGCCCGCTGCAAATGCACGAGCAGCGAGGATTCTTCCATGGCATCGGTGCCATGCAGAACCACGATGCCGGCAACGGCGGGATCATCGAGCTCGGCGCCCACAGCATCGCTGATGCGCTGCATGTCTGCCAGTGTCAGGCTGGAGGAATCCTTCGCCATCAGGTCGACCGGCTTCAGCCGGGCGTTGATCTGCGGAACCAGCGCCAGCAGGTCCTCACCCGAAAGGCTGGGCGTGCTCACGCCATCGGCACCACGCCGGCTGGCGATGGTGCCGCCGGTGGCGATGACCGCCACCAGAGGCGTTGCGTCCTGCCCGCTCACTGTGATGCTCCCGCACGTTCGTCCGCGAGACGGTAGATGCGGTCACGCAAGAGATACCAGCCGATGACGAGCGCCGGGATGATGACCAGCAGCGAGGCGATGGTCCAGGAGCCGACAGGATAATCGAAGGCCATCAGCACCAACACGCCGAACAGGAAGATGAGCGTGAGAATGCCGGTGTACGGCGCGCCGAACATGCGGAAATCCGGACGCACGAGTTCACCACGCTTGGAAAGCTGCCAGAGCTTCAACTGGCAGAGCACGATGACGGCCCATGCGCAGATGATGCCAAGCGCTGAGAGGTTGAGCGCGATCTCGAAGGCCGAAGCGGGAACGACGGCGTTCAGCGCCACACCGAGAACGGTGACGACGGCGGTCACCGCGATGCCGCCATAGGGCACGCCGTTCTTGTTCATCTTCGCAAGTGCTGCCGGCGCCGAGCCGGAAACCGCCATCGAGTGCAGGATGCGGCCGGTGGAATAAAGCCCGGCATTGAGCGAGGACAGCACGGCGGTCAGAACCACGAGGTTCATGATCACGTCAGCGCCCTGCACGCCGATGGAACCGAAGAAGGTGACGAAGGGGCTCTCGCCGGCCTTGTAGGCGGTATAGGGCAGAAGCAGCGCGAACAGCAGCACCGAACCGACATAAAAGACCACGAGACGCAGGACCACGGCCCGGATGGCGCGGGGCATGACCTTGCGCGGGTCTTCCGTCTCGCCTGCCGCCGTGCCGATCAGTTCGATGGAGGCATAAGCGAAGACGACGCCCTGTATGATGACGAAGGCTGGCAAAATACCGTTCGGGAAGAAACCGCCATTATCGGTGATGATGCTAAAGCCGGTGACATGGCCTTCGATGGGGGTGCCGAAAATGACGAAATAAATGCCGACCACGAGGAAGATCGCAAGCGCCAGCACCTTGATGAGGCTGAACCAGAATTCGAGCTCACCAAAGACCTTCACCGACAGCATGTTCATGGCCAGCACGACCAGAAGCGCCGTCATCGCGAAGACCCACTGATCGATACCCGCAAGCCACGGAACATATTGCTTGAAGAAATTCATGTAGAGAGCAACGGCGGTCACATCCGCCACCGAGGTCATGGCCCAGTTCAGCCAGTACATCCAGCCGGCCGCGAAGGCCATCTTCTCGCCGTAGAACTCACGGGCATAGGACACGAAGGAACCGGAGCTCGGACGGTGCATGATCAGTTCGCCGAGCGCGCGCAGCACCAGAAAAGCGAAGAAGCCGCAGAGTGCATAAACAAACACCAGCGCCGGGCCTGCCTGTGCCAGACGACCGCCCGCACCGAGGAAAAGCCCGGTGCCGATGGCGCCGCCAATGGCGATCATCTGAATCTGACGCGGTTTGAGGGCCTTGTGGTAACCGAGGTCTTCTTCGACGAAGACCTCACGATCGGCTGACGCCGTTTTCCCAGAATGCATGGATATTTATCCTCCCGATAAAGTGCTTGCAGTCGGCGATAAGCCGGAAATGAAAATGAAACTGGCACAGTCCGCGCTGGAATATGGCCAGCATGCATGCTCATGCGCGCTGTAAAGCTGCATGACAGATTTTTCGCCCCTCATAATGGCAGATAATGCCGTTCGTCAAGCGTATTCGATATGATTGACCTTCTCCTCCACCCCAATTAAGGTCAAAAAATCTGTAAGACAGCTTTACAGATATAGCGATGCTTAAAAGCCAGTGGAGGAAAAAGTGAGCGTGACGCGCAAGGAGCATGATTTGCTCGGGACCAAGGAAATTCCGGCGGATGTCTATTGGGGCGTGCACACGGCACGCGCTGTGGAAAACTTCAAGATCACCGGGGTGACCATCGGCCACAACCCCTATCTCGTCCGGGGACTGGCCTATGTGAAGGAGGCGGCGGCACGCGCAAACCACGAGCTCGGCCTTCTGGACACAGAACGCATGGAAGCCATCGCCGAGGCCTGCCGCGATATTCGCGCCGGCGCGCTGCATGAGCAGTTCGTGGTGGATGAAATTCAGGGCGGCGCCGGCACTTCCACCAACATGAACGCCAATGAGGTCATCGCCAACCGTGCGCTCGAACTGCTCGGACACGAAAAAGGCGATTATGCCCGCCTTCACCCCAATGACCATGTCAATCTCAGCCAGTCGACCAACGACGCCTATCCGACCGCGATCAATGTCGGCCTGATCGAGGCCATTGACGATCTGGCCGCTTCCATGGGCGTGCTGAAGGATGCCTTCGACCGCAAGGCGCAGGAATTCGCCGGCTTCATCAAGATCGGCCGCACGCAATTGCAGGACGCCGTGCCGATGACGCTCGGCCAGGAATTCCGCACCTTCGTGGTGATGCTGGGAGAAGATCAGGCGCGCCTCATCGAATCCGCAGCACTTCTGCACGAGATCAATCTCGGCGCCACCGCCATCGGCACCGGGCTGAATGCGCCGCGCGGTTATGCCGAGCTTGCCTGCCAGCACTTGGCGGAACTGACCGGACGACCGCTGGTGACGGCGGCAGACCTCATCGAAGCCACACAGGACCCCGGCGCCTTCGTGCATCTCTCCGGTGTGCTGAAACGCGTCGCCGTGAAGCTGTCGAAGACCTGCAACGATCTTCGCCTCCTCTCTTCCGGCCCGCGCGCCGGGATTGGCGAAATCACCCTGCCCTCCGTTCAGGCGGGTTCCAGCATCATGCCAGGTAAGATCAATCCGGTCATTCCGGAAGTGGTCAATCAGGTGGCCTATGCGGTGATCGGCAATGACATCACCATCACCATGGCCGCTGAAGCCGGGCAGTTGCAGTTGAACGCTTTCGAGCCAATCATCGTGCGCGCGCTTTCACAGAGCATCAGCCAGCTCAGCGCCGCCTGCCGCACGCTGGCGGAACGCTGCGTCGACGGCATCGTCGCCAATCCGGCGATCATGGCGCAGCGCGTGGAAGAATCCATCGGTCTCGCCACCGCGCTCAACCCATTGATCGGTTATTATGCGGCGACAGAGGTGGCGAAGGAGGCGCTTGCCAGTGGCCGCACCGTGCCGCAGGTGGTTCTGGAACGCGGTTATCTCACCGATGCGCAATTGCAGCAAGCGCTGAGCCCGCGACACCTTGCAAACCTGCCCGCCGTCACGGCTGGCGAAGCCGATCTTCGCCAATAATCGTGGTCACCACCTGCTTCACCTGCCCAAGGTGAAGCTCCATCGCCTCCCGCGCCTCAGGCGCTGAACCCCGCCGGATCGCCTCGACGATCCGGCGGTGCTCGAAATTCGAGGCAACGCGTCGGCCGGCCATCAGGTTGACCATCTCTGACTGTTGGGAAAGGGCCTCACGGGCATCGGCCACCACCTTGGCAAACAGCCTGTTGGCCGAAGCTTCCGCAATGGCGCAATGGAATTGCCCATCCAGCAGCACCCAGGGATGCGGCCTTTCTTCGGCTTCCATCCGATCACAGAGGTCGAGCAGGACTTCCAGCTGGGCATTCGTGCGCCTCAACGCCGCCCAACCCGCCGCAGGAACTTCGATGAAGGGGCGGGCCTCGATCAGATCGCGGGCGGAATAGGCGCCGTAATTCAATTCGGAAGGCGGGGTCGGCGTCATCACATAGGTGCCGCTTCCGGTGCGGGTCTGTGTCAGCCCCAGGGTCTGGAGCGACCGCAAAGCCTCGCGAATGATCGGCCGGCTGACGCCATATCGGGCGGCCAGATGGGCTTCGGAAGGCAGCCGGGTGCCGACCGCAAGCTGCCCCGAGGTGATGGCGGAACGGATATCATCGAACACCGCTTCTGCGGCATTCTTGCGATTGATCGGCTGCGCATCCGACAGCCAATCCGACAACCCGCCCATCTTTAAACCCTCCGCACTCTCAATATGTTCGCAATATCAACGCAAAACCAGACAACCGCCCAAACGCAAAGGACGGCCGCCGCTCTCGCGGCCAAGCCGACCTTCCTAACATTATCCTGCCCGCCGGAACAACGACGGCGGATATTTTTGTTGGAGCGAGGGTGCAGTATCGCCGCACCCTCGCTCCGCGTCAGATATTACGCCTTTATTTCCGCTGCCTCCGGCTTGTCGTCCTCACGCGGGATGCGGAACCACGCGACATAGAGCGCCGGCAGGAAGAGCAGGGTAAGCGCCGTACCCACCACAATGCCGCCCATCATCGCATAGGCCATTGGCCCCCAGAAGATTTCCCGGGAGATGGGGATGAGGGCAAGTGTGGCCGCCGCCGCCGTCAGCATGATCGGCCGCATGCGGTGTTCGGTCGCCTCGATGACGGCACGCCATGCCGAGACCCCTTCGCTTCTCAGATGCTCGATCTGCACGACGAGGATGACCGAGTTGCGGATCAGGATACCGATCAGCGCCAGCACGCCGAGAATGGCGACGAAACCCATCGGCGCATTGGAGAAGAGCAGCGCCACCACGACGCCGATCAGGGCTGTCGGCGCCACGGCAAAGACCAGGAACAGCCGGCTGAAACTCTGCAACTGGATCATCAGGATGGTCGCCATCGCAAACAGCATCATGGGGACGACAGCGACGATCGGCGCTTGCGAATCCGCGCTGGATTCCACCGAGCCGCCCGTCTCCAGCGTATAGCCGACGGGAAGCGTTTTCTGGAACGCCTCGATGTTCGGCTTCAGCTGCTCCACAATCGTTGCTGGCTGCGTTGGACCGATAATGGCAGCCTTGACGGTGACAGTGGGGATCCGGTCGCGACGCCAGATGGTCGGCTGCTCCAGCTCATAACGGAAGTTGGCGATTGCCGAGAGCGGCACGGCCTTGCCGTTGGTTGCCGGCAATTGCAGGTTCTGCAAGGTCTCGATGGAGCCGCGCTCCGAAAGCTGCGCCCGCGCCACCACGTTAACGAGGTAGATATCGTCCCTCACCTGCGTGACGGTGGAGCCTTCGACAATGCTGTTCATGGCATTAGCGATGTCTTCCGACGAGACGCCGAGTTGGCGGGCCTTGTCCTGCAGAACATCCACTTTCACCACGCGCGTCGGCTCGTTCCAGTCCATGACCATGTTGGAAAGCAGCCGGTGTTCGCCGACGATGCCCGACAATTGCTGCCCGAGCTCGCGCACCTTCTGGATATCCGGACCGCTGAGGCGATATTGCACCGGCTTTCCGACCGGCGGACCGATATCGAGCAGTTTCACGAAGGCGTCGGTGCCGATAAAAGTCTTGTTCAGATAGTCCTGCAGCTCGGCGCGCACCTTGTCACGCACATCCAGCCCCTTGGTGACGATGACCGTCTGACCGAAGGTGACATCAGGCGTCTGCACGTCGAAGGACAGGATGAAACGCGGCGCGCCTTCGCCAACATAGGTTGTCCAATGGTCGATATCCGGATTCTTGGCCAGCATTTCCTGCTCGAACTGCGCCATCTGCCGGTTGGTCTCGGCAATCGAACTGTTCTGCGGCAGGTTCCAGTCAACGATCAGCTCCACACGGTCGGATGACGGGAAGAACTGCTGCTGCACAAGGCCCATGCCGCCGACGGAAAGGCCGAACAGCGCAATGGTGAGGATGATCGTCACCCAGCGCCAGCGCAGCGCCCGGCCGAGAAGCCAGGAAAAGGCAGAGGCAAAGCGGCCCTTTTTCTCATGATGCGATTTCATCGTCTTCGGCAGGATCGTCACGCCGAGCAGCGGCGTGAACAGGACCGCGACGATCCATGACACGATCAGTGAAACGGCGATCACCACAAAAAGCGTGAAGGTGAATTCACCCGCCGCACTGTTGTTGAGGCCGACCGGAATGAAGCCGGCAACGGTGACCAGCGTACCGGTCAGCATCGGGAAAGCGGTGGAGGTGTAAACATAGGTCGCCGCTTTCCTGAGATCGTCACCGACCTCAAGCCGCGCAACCATCATCTCAACGGCGATCATCGCATCGTCGACGAGAAGCCCGAGCGCGATGATGAGGGCGCCCAGAGAGATACGCTGCAAGGAAATGCCGGTATATTCCATGTAGACGAAGGTAATCGCCAGCACGAGCGGAATGGAAACGGCAACCACCATGCCGGCCCTGAGGCCAAGGCTGATGAAGCTGATGACGAGAACGATGGCGATGGCCTCGAACAGCGCCGAGGTGAAGCCCGAGACCGCCTCATCGACCACGGCCGGCTGATCGGACACGCGATGCACATCGACGCCAACAGGCAGATCCGCAACCACCCGCTTCATCTGCGCATCCAGCGCCTCGCCGAAGTGCAGCAGGTTGGCGCCGGTTTTCATGCCGATCGCAAGGCCGATGGCCGGCTGGCCGTTAAAGCGGAACAGCGAGGACGGCGGATCGACATAACCGCGCCGGATCGTCGCCACTTCCGTCAGCGGGAAAAACCGGTTGTTGACCCGCAGATTGATGGACCGCAGGCTGTCTTCCGAGGTGAACTGGCCGCTGACGCGCAGCGCCACGCGCTCAGGCCCGGCATTGACGAAGCCGGATTGCGTAACGGCGTTCTGGGCTTGCAGCGTCTTGATGATCGACTGCTGGTCGATGCCGAGCGCCGCGATCTGACGCGTGGAAAACTCCAGATAGATCGTCTCGTCCTGCGCGCCGATGACATCGACCTTGCCGATATTGTCGACGGTCAGCACCTTCGCACGCGCATCCTCCACCAGATCGCGCAATTGCCGCTGGCTGAGACCGTCGCTGGTGAAGGCGTAGATATTGCCATAAACATCGCCGAAGCGGTCGTTGAAGAAGGGACCGACAACGCCCGAGGGGAAATCGCCCTTGATGTCGCCGATCATGTTGCGCACCCGCACCCAGGTCGGCTCCACGTTGCGCGCCTTGGTTTCCGGCACCAGCTCCACAAAGATCGTCGTGCGGCCGGCCACCGTCTGGCTGCGCAGATGATCGAGATTGTCGAGTTCCTCGAGTTTCTTCTCGATCCTGTCGGTCACCTGCCGCGCCACTTCTTCGGCGGAAGCGCCGGGCCATTGCGCGCTGATCACCATGGTCTTGATGGTGAAGTTCGGATCTTCCTCGCGACCGAGGTTGAGATAGGAGAAAACGCCGGCAAGAACGAAAACCAGCATGAAGTACCAGACGAGCGAACGGTGTTCGAGCGCCCAGTCGGAGAGATTGAATTTCTTCACTGACGGACCTCCTGATCGATCCTGATGGCCTGTCCATCCTTGAGCTTGTGAACGCCGGCGCTGGCAACACGTTCGCCGGGCTTGACGCCGCCGGTGATGCGCACGCTGCCGCCTTCGGCTGGCTCACCCTCTATCGTGACCGGGCGGAGCGTTACCGTTGCCGTATCGGCATTGACGATCCAGACACCCCATCCATTGTCGGTTTTCAGCAGGGCAGATGACGGAAGCATGATCTGCGGTTCGGATGCGGCAAGCACCGAGGCCGTGACGACGGAACCGAGCCGGAATGCCGGCGGCGCATCCTGCAGGCTGATCTTCGTGCGGCGCGTGCGCGTCGCCGTTTCGGCTTCCGGAGCAATCTCGCGCACCACACCGGTGGTGCGAATTTTCGGGTCGAGCTGAAGGGCGATCTCGAAGGCGGAGCCGATCTCCAGACGCTGCGCCGCAAATTGCGGAACATCGACCACCACATCGCGCACTTCCGGGCGGGCAATCGTCACGACCGTTTGCCCGGCCGAGACGACCTGACCGATTTCGCCCGAAGTTGCCGTCACCACACCGTCAAATTCCGCATGCAGCTGCGCATAACCCAGCTGCTCCTCGGCCTTGTCCAGATTGGCGCGGGCCTTGGCGACGGACGCATTGGCGGTGCGGGTGGCCTGCTCGGCCTCTTCCAGTGCCGCTTCCGTGCCGCTGCGGGCTTCCGCCAACACGCGCTGGCGCTGCTCGGTCGTCACTGCATTGGCCAGCTGCGCTTCCGCATTGGAGAGGTCGGATTGCGCGCTCTTCACCGCAAGCTCGAGCGCGAGCGGATCGATTGACGCAACCACGTCGCCCTTCTTCACCAGATCGGCCACATCGACATTGCGGGCGATAATGCGCCCGAGCACGCGAAAGCCGAGATCGGTCTGAATGCGCGATTCCACCGTGCCGGTCAGACGCAGGGCATCGGCCGGCTTCTGTTCCACGACGACGGAAAGCACCGGGCGCGGCGCCTCGGCGGCGGCTTCCTGCTTGTCCTCGCAGGAGGAAACCGCAATCGCCACAGCCACCAAAAACAAGCTTTTGTATATACTGGACATTATTGTGCCTGCCCCTTTTCATAGGCGACCTTTTCACCGGCGCGGAGAAATTTGGTGCCGACGGTGACGACGAGATCGCCGGGATTAAGCCCCTGCGTGATGACGAATTGACCCGTCTCGTAGTCAGCGACCTCAACACGCCGCATGGCGATTTCCGAAGATTGCGGATCGACCACCCAGACGGCGGGTAAGCCATCCTGCGACGTCATCGCCGACCACGGAAGCTCAATCGCATCGACCTGTTTGAAGCGGAAATGGCCGGATACGGGCGCACCGAGCGGCATGGTCATATCGCCGTTCAGGCCGACCTTGACCCTGATCGTTCCATTGTCCGGGTCGATCGTCGGAGAAATCTCCCGCACCGGCGCCGCAACGCTGCGGGCGGGGTCCGACAGGAGGTTGACATTGACAAGATTGTCGATATCACGCTCGAGGAACAGGGATTCATAAACATCGAAAACCGCATCGCGCGGCCCGTCATGCGCCAGCGTGAAGACGAGCTGGGCGGCCTGCGCCACCTGGCCGACTTCGACATTGCGCGCGGTGATAACGCCATCCGCATCCGCCCTGAGTTCCGTATAGGACAGGGCATCGCGCGCCGTATCGAGCTGCGCCTGCGCCGATCTCACCGCCCCTTGCGTCGTGAGAAGGGTTTCCTGAGCCTTGTCTACCGCCGAACGCGAGGTCACCTGCGTCTTGAAAAGACTTTGCTGACGGTCGAACGTCAATTGCGCCTGCGTCTGCTGCGCTTCCGCTGATTGCAGGTTGGCCAGGGCGACATCGAGATCGGCCTTCTGCTCTTCGGGATCCATGCGGGCAAGCAATTGCCCGGTCTTCACCCGCGCGCCCACATCCACCAGCCGCTCGGTGATCTTGCCGCTGACCCGGAAGGACAGGTCCGTCTGGACCCGCGCCTTTACTTCGCCCGTGATGACGCTACCGCGATCAACGGGTTTTTTCTCAGCCGCGACCACATCGACGGTGCGGAGCGGCTTTTCGGCGGGCGGCTCTTCATTGCTGCAGGACGACAGGGCGAAAATACCGCCAAGCGCCGCCGCGATAAGAATAGTTCTCATGGTGACCTCTTGATCTTCGCCTCATCCTATAATATTTGACTGACTGAATAGTCAATGAAATTCTTATGCCGCTGATCGGGGAGCTGTCCGGAGTATCGGCACGGGTTCCCGAATGATCATTCTCGTCGTCCGGCTCATACCTGCGGGCGCATTGGCAATGTTCCGGCATAGTGAAGCATGCGCGCGCCTTCACAAAAATCGTTCCGGTTTTTGCGCCGGTGCTATAGGCAAACCCATCTCTCATTTCCGCCAATCGCGACGGACAGAAGGGCACGCGTCGAAAATAAAGAAGGATCCGGGGCCATGGCGAAAGCAAAACTGACACGTGCTGAACAGAAGATACAACGTCCGTTGCAAATTCTCGATGCCGCATTCGAGGAATTCACCAAAAGGGGATTTACCGCGACGCGGGTGGAAGACATCGCGGAACGGGTGGGGGTGACGAAAGGGACGGTCTACGTCTATTTCGAAACCAAGGAAGCGCTCTTCGAAGCGATGGTGAAGCACGCCTCCCTGCCGTTCCAGGAGGCGTTCAATGCCTATACGCATACATCCGACGACCCGGTCGAGGAGCTTCGTCTGCTGCTGGAATTCCTGTTCGATTCCCTCGTCGACAACAAGAAGATGCGGGAACTGTTCCGCCTGATCCTTGCGGAAGGCGCAAAATTTCCCGATCTCATCGACCAGCACCATGACACGTTGATGGCACCGGTCTTTACGCGCATCGATACGGTCCTCGAGGAAGGCGTCGCGAAAAAAAGGTTCAGGGCCAATCCTCCCGAACTCGCCAAAGTGGTGATGTCACCCATGGTCGGAACATTGGTGTTTCGGCTGATTTTCAACGACCGGCGCATTCTGGACAGACAGGCTGTCCTGAAAATTCATCTCGATCTGATCATGCGTGGGCTGCTGGCATAGGCATTATTTTTCGCGGCCCGGCCTCAGCCGACGCCACCGATGCAGACATATTTGAGCTCGGTATATTCCTCGATGCCGTGACGTGACCCTTCCCGGCCGAGACCAGACATCTTGACACCACCGAAAGGCGCCTCGGCGGTGGAAATAGCCCCCGTATTGACGCCGACCATGCCATATTCGAGCGCCTCGGCAACCCGGAAGACCCGCGACAGATCGCGCGCATAAAAATAGGATGCGAGGCCGAAATCGGTATTGTTCGCCTGCGCAATCACATCCGCCTCATCCTCGAAGCGGAAGAGAGGCGCAAGCGGCCCGAAGGTTTCCTCACGCGCCACCTGCATGCCGGCATCGACATTGCGCAGGATCGTCGGCTCGAAGAAATTGCCGCCCAACGCGTGTCTCCTGCCGCCCGTGGCGATCTCGGCGCCTTTCGAAAGCGCATCGGCAATATGGGCTTCCACTTTGGCAACGGCGTTTGCGTCGATGAGAGGCCCGAGAATGCTTGCCCTCTCCAACCCGTTACCGACCTTCAATTGCGCGACGGCCCCTGCGAATTTTCCAGCGAAAGCATCATAGACGCCGCTCTGCACATAAAGACGGTTGGCGCAAACGCAGGTCTGACCATTGTTGCGGAATTTGGCGAGGATCGCGCCCTCGACAGCTGCATCGAGATCGGCGTCATCGAAGACGATGAAGGGCGCATTGCCGCCGAGTTCCAGCCCCAGCTTCTTGATCGTCGGCGCACATTGCCGGTAAAGATGTTCGCCCGTACGCGTCGAGCCGGTAAAGGTCAGAAGGCGGATGTCCGGGCTTGCCGTCATCTCCCCGCCTATCTCTGCGGCTGGCCCCGTCAAAATGCTGAAAAGCGCAAGTGGCAGGCCGGCGCGCTCGGCAAGGATGGCAAGGGCAATGGCAGAAAACGGCGTTTGCGGCGCCGGTTTCAGCACCACCGCACAGCCGGCGGCCAGCGCCGGGCCGACCTTGCGAGTGATCATGGCATTGGGGAAATTCCATGGCGTGATGGCCGCAACGACGCCCACGGGCTGGCGAAGAACCAGAATGCGTTTGTCCGGCTGGTGGCCGGGCACTGTCTCGCCATGGATTCGCCGCGCCTCCTCCGCAAACCATTCGATGAAGCTCGCACCATAGGCGATCTCACCTTTTGCTTCCGCGAGCGGCTTGCCCTGTTCCAGCGTCAGTATCATGCCGAGATCGTCACGGTTTTCCAGGACGAGCCGGAACCATTCCTTCAGGATAGTCGCACGCTCGCCGGCGGTGCGGCGGGCCCACTCCTTCTGGGCGATCACGGCGGAAGCGATTGCTTCTCTCGTTTCCTTCGCACCGAGTTCTGGAACCCGTCCGACGATCTCACCGGTCGCGGGATTGAGGATCGCCGCCGTTTCACGGCCATCGCAACCAACCCAGCGGCCAGCC
The DNA here is from genome assembly GCF_041954855.1 of Agrobacterium sp. LR_9. Taxonomy (NCBI): domain Bacteria; kingdom Pseudomonadati; phylum Pseudomonadota; class Alphaproteobacteria; order Hyphomicrobiales; family Rhizobiaceae; genus Agrobacterium; species Agrobacterium sp. LR_9. Next base: position 125,848 of record NZ_JAVAYA010000006.1, on the reverse strand, counting down.
ACCGGCACTTTCTCGCCGAAGAGTGTGGGATCATTCAGATTCATGGCCCATCCCTCAACAGAAGACCTGCGCCGAGGCCGGATCGAAGGCGAGATGCACGAGGTCGCCACGGCTGAGGCCAGAAATCGCCTCATGCCCGAAAGGCAGGCGAACCGCAAGCGGCTCACCCGAGCCGGTATGGGCCACCACATGGACATTGTTGCCGAGGAAAGTGATGTCGCTGACCGTGGCCTGGAAACCGGCGGCGGCGACCGGCCGGCTGCGGCTGAGCTGCAGCCGCTCCGGGCGCAGCATCAGCGCCGCTTTCTTTCCCGGCGCGGCTTCGCCATGCACCGGAATGTGATCGAAAACGATATCCCGACCGAGCGACACCGTCGCCCTGCCGCCCGAGGCGGCGAGGAGATCGCAGGCGATGAAGTCGCTGTCCCCGATAAATTCAGCCACGAAACGGGTCGCCGGGTGAGCGTAAAGCTCCGGTCCCGTGCCGATCTGGTCGATAACCCCCTTGGAAAACACGGCGATCCGGTCGGAAAGACGCAAGGCTTCTTCCTGATCGTGGGTAACGTAGAGGATCGTCACTTCCGTCTGCTGGTGAATACGGCGGATTTCGAACTGGATTTCTTCGCGCAGCTTCTTGTCGAGCGCCGACAACGGCTCATCCATCAAGAGCACCGGTGGGTCATAGGCAAGCGCCCTCGCCAACGCCACACGTTGCTGCTGGCCGCCCGACATTTGCGCCGGTTTTCTGTCTTCGAAACCTTCGAGACGGACAAGCCGCAGCATTTCCTTCACCTTCGCATCGATTTCCGCCTTGCTCTTGCGGCGGACCTTCAGCGGAAAGGCGATGTTCTCGCCAACCGACAGATGCGGAAACAGGGTGTAGCGCTGGAAGACCATGCCGATATTGCGCTTGTGCGACGGCGTCGACAGCAGGCTTTCGCCGTTCAGCAAAATATCGCCCGATGTCGGCTGCTCGAAACCGGCAAGGATATAAAGCGTCGTGCTCTTGCCCGAACCGGACGGCCCGAGAAATGTCATGAACTCACCCGGCTGCACGTCGAGATTGACGTCCTGAACGGCGACGACCGGTCCGTATTGCTTGCGGATGCCGCGAATCTGCAGGAGCGGTTTGGTCATGTTTTCAGTCCTTTTCGCACAGCCGCGACAAGCAGCATGAGAATGATGGTCACCGCGATGAGAAGCGTGGAGGCGGCCGCAATCACGGGCGTCAGATCCTGACGCAGCGTTGCCCAGATTTTCACCGGCAGCGTCTGCAATGTCGGGCTTGCCATGAAGATCGCCAGCACCACCTCATCCCACGAGGTTAGGAAGGAGAAGATCGCCGCCGAAAACAGGCCGTGGCTGATGGCGGGAAGCGTGATGCGGATTTTCGCCTGCAACGGGCTTGCGCCGCACAGCACCGCCGCATCCTCAATCGATTTGTCGAAACCCTCGAGCGCGCCGGTCAACGCCAGAATGGAAAAGGGCAGCGCCACGACGAGATGGGCAATAACGAAACCGGCGGTCGTGCCGGCAAGGCCAAGTTTCAGGAAAAAGGCGTAAAGCGCCACCGCCAGCACCACGACAGGCAGGATCATCGGCGTCATGAACAGCGCGCGAAGCGTGTTACGCCCAATGAAACGGCCGCGCACCAGCCCGAAGGAAGCGACAAGACCGATCAGCACGGACAGCACCGTGACCATGAGGGCGATGCGCAGGCTCGTCCAGGCGGCCTCCAGCCATCGCGGATCGGCGAAGAAATCCGCATACCATTTCAATGTCCAGCCGGGCGGCGGAAAGATCAGCCATTGCGACGAGCCGAAGGACAGCGCTGCGATGAAAACGATGGGCAGAACGAGAAATGCCATCGTCAGCACCGTGATCAGGAGGAGCAGCCATTTCCAGAGGCCGAGGCTGTTATAGTTCAAAAGCATGTCAGCGCCCCCCTGCCCCGGCCGCACCGAAAAATTTGAGCTGGATGGCGTAAAGCGTCAGCGTCACCACCAGCAGCACCAGTGCGGCCGCCCCGCCCATGCCCCAGTTGACGAGCGACTGGACGAATTGCGCTATGAGTTCGGCCAGCATCATGTTCGCCGTGCCGCCGAGGAGCGCCGGGGTGACGAAATACCCAAGCGACATGACAAAGACCATCAGCGCGCCGGAAATCATGCCGGGCGCTGCCAGCGGAATGAGGATGCGGGTCAGCGCCTGAAAGCGTGTCGCCCCGCACAAGGCCGCCGCCTGAAGAATGGCCGGATCGATCTTGCGGATGACGCCATAGAGCGGAATGATGATGAAGGGCAGCATGATATAGGTCATGCCTATCGTAACCCCGGTAAGATTGTTGACCAGCGCCAGAGGCTGATCGATGATGCCGAGCCCCATCAGCGTCTTGTTCACCACGCCCGTGCGCTGCAACAGCACCATCCACGCATAGGTGCGCGCCAGAAGATTGGTCCACATCGACAGGAGCAATATGGCAAAGACGATGGAAGCGAGCCGCGCCGGCATGATGGCGAGCGCCCAGGCGACGGGAAAGCCGATCGCCAGCGACACGACCGTTACCAGCGCCGACACCGCGAAGGTATTGAAGAAGATCTTCAGATAGGTGGAGCTTCCCAGCAGGGCGGCATAGTTGCCGAATCCGAGGACGGGTTCGGTGACGCTGCGCGACAGCAGGATCAGAACCGGAACGACGAAGAACAGGACAAGCAGGACAAGCGCCGGCAGGGTGGCCGTAAAGTTGCCGGGCCGGAAAGGCATCCGCACCTTTTCTTTCGGGCTGACTGTTTCATCGGTAAGCGAGACCATGCCCAAACCTCCCGGACGTGGAAAATCGCGCGGGCGCCTGTCGCGGCCCGCGCCGTTATCTTACTTCGCCTGCCAGGCGTACCAGCGCTCGCCGATCTCGTCGCGATGCTGCGCCCAGTAGTTCATATCGGCATTGACCTGGCTTGCCGTCTGCTGGTCCGGCAGGGTCTTGGCGGTTTCCGGATCCATCAGCTTGGCGGATTCGATATTGACCGGCGCATAACCCGTCGCGGTCGCCATATCCGCCTGCGCCTGCGCAGAAGTGGCGAGCGCGATGAACTTCATCGCCGCATCCCTGTTTTTCGTTCCCTTGGGAACGACGAGGGAATCCGCCGCGGTGATGTTCTGCTCCCAGGAGGTTTCCACCTTCACGCCGCTTTTTTCAAGCGCCGTCATGCGGCCGTTCCAGACGCTGCCGAAGGGCGCTTCCGCAGATGCAATCAACTGCTGCGACTGCGCACCGCCGGACCACCAGATGATATCGGATTTGATCGTATCGAGCTTCTTGAAAGCGCGGTCGAGATCGAGCGGATAAAGCTTGTCGGCGGCCACACCATCGGCCAGAAGGGCGGCTTCGATCACGCCCGGTGCCGACCATTTATAGAAGGTTCGTTTACCGGGAAATTTCGCAGTGTCGAACAGATCCGCCCAGCTCTTCGGGCAGGCGGCCACGGCATCGACATTGCAGCCGATGACGAAGGAATAATAAAAGCTGCCGACGGAGTAGTCCGTCACGAAGCGCGGATCGAGCTTGGTCTTGTCGATGACGGTAAAATCGAGCTTCTCCAACAGGCCTTTCGGGCCGGCCTGCGCGGCATAATCGCCCTCGACATCGACCACATCCCAGGTCACGCCGTTCGCCTCGACCATGGCTTTCAATTTGCCGTAGTCCGTCGGGCCGTCCTGCACCACGTTAATGCCGGTCGACACCATGAATTTTTCAGCCCAGGCCGCCTTCTGGGCGTCCTGCGTGGTTCCTCCCCAGCTGGAGAAAACCAGATCATTCGCCTCAGCAGATGCACCAAGGGCAAAAAGAGCGGCGCATGTCGTCAATACCAGTTTCAATTTCATGTTCCCTTACTCCGTTTTAGAGCTTCTTGTTGGTATGCACGTCGCGACCGGCGCATTTCACCCCAGCGGTGAAAACCGCGCCGGTTTCATGATCTTGTTTTCGGCGACTTCGATGAGGTCGCGGATTTTCGGAAGGAAGGACAACCAGCGCGGATCGGCCATCAGCCGTGCGCGCCGTTCCTCGCGGTCATCCAGGCTCGAAAAGGCCCAGATATGGACGATCTCATTGATCGGGCCGATCTCGGAGAAAAAGTAACCCACCAGCTCGCCGAGATGGCTCTTCTGGATTTCGATACCCTCCTCCTCGACCACCTTGAGGTAGGCGGGAATGGCGCCGTTCTTCAGCCGATAGGTGCGGATTTCGTAAAACATGGGCTCACCGCATCACGAAGGGATCGGGGATCGGGTCATCGGAGGTGCGCAACCATATGGTCTTGGTGCGCGTGTAATCGAGCGCCGCCGCAAGCCCGCCTTCGCGACCGTCGCCCGACAGGCCGAATCCGCCGAAAGGCGCAATCGGCGAAACCGCACGATAGGTATTCACCCAGACGATGCCGGCCCGGATCGCTTTCATCAAACGGTGGGCGCGCGTCAGGTTCTGCGTGAAGACACCTGAGGCAAGCCCATAGACCGTGTCATTGGCCAGCGCGATGGCTTCCGCTTCGGTTTCAAAGGAAACGACCGAGAGGACGGGACCGAAGAACTCTTTCTCCATCGATGGCGAACGAATGCCGTCGCAATCGAGAATGGTTGGCCGATAGAAATAACCGTCGCCGTCTACCGGCGCACCGCCTGTAATAACCTTGGCGCCCGCATCCACGGAGGCGGAAACCAGCGAAACGATGTGCTTCCTTTGGCGCTCCGTCGCCAGCGGGCCTACTTCCGTCGCCATATCCAGCGGCGAGCCGATGCGGATCGCCTCAGCCTTCGCCTTCAGAATCTCGAGGAACCGATCCTTGACGCTTCTTTCGACGATCAGCCGCGAGCCGGCGACGCAGCTCTGGCCGGTCGCGGCGAAAATTCCCGCCACCTGCGCATTGGCGGCACTTTCGAGATCGGCATCGGCAAAAACGAGGATCGGCGATTTGCCGCCGAGTTCCAGCGAGGTGGAAGCGAGGTTTTCAGCCGAATTACGCACGATATGACGCGCCGTTTCCGGACCGCCGGTAAAGGCGATATGGGCCACTTTCGGATGGGTGGTGAGCGCCGTGCCGCAGGACGCGCCGAAGCCGGAGACGATATTGACCACACCGGCGGGAAAACCGGCCTCATGCACCAGCCGGGCGAATTCCAGAAGGGGTGCAGGCCCATCTTCCGAGGCCTTGACGACAATGGTGCAGCCGGCCGCGAGTGCCGGGCCGATCTTGACGGCGGCGAGAAACAGCTGGCTGTTCCACGGCACGATGGCCGCCACGACGCCCACGGGTTCGCGCCGCAGCCAGACATCCATATCCGGCTTGTCGATCGGCAGATAGGCGCCCTCGATCTTGTCGGCCAGACCCGCATAATAACGATAATAATCCGCGACGTAGGCAATCTGCGCGGAGGTCTCACGGATGATCTTGCCGGTATCGCGGGTTTCGAGTTCGGCGAGCCTCTTCGCATTCTCAGTGACCAGATCGGCGAGCCGGTAGAGCAGCTTGCCGCGCTGTGTCGCCGTCAGTTTCGGCCAGCCTGCATCTCCGTAAAGCGCCCGATGCGCGGCCTCGACCGCACGGCCGACATCGGCCTCGCGGCTTTCCGGCATTTCGGCCCATGCAGTGCCGCTTGCGGGATCGAGACTTGCGAAACGCGCCTCACCATCTTCGAAACGTCCGTCGATATAGCACTGGAAACTGCGCATCGCGTTACTCCCCGAAAGCCGGCATGACATCGGAAAGGAAGCGCTCCAGCGAGGCCTTCTTACGCTCGAAGCTCATGCCCGTATCGATCCAGAAGGAATATTCGTCATAGCCCATAGCCTCGTAAGCTTTAAGCCGGCTAATCACCTCATCGGCATTGCCGACGACATTGTTCTTTCGCATGACATCGGTGGAAAGCATCGCGTTGGCGGCGATGTCTTCGGGCGCAATACGCTCGATCAGACCCTGATGGATCGGTTTTTCGTTTTTGAACCAGGCGAAGAAATAATTGTAATAGACGCTCATCTCATGCGCCGCCTGGGCGATATCGGCTTCATCGGAACCGACATAGGTGTGGCGAAGCAACATGATTTTCGGCCGCTGTTTTTCCGGGTTCTTGGCGCAGGCATCGTTGAAGCGGCCCATCAGGGTTTCCACCTCGTCATCGCCCTGCCAGAGTGGCGTCACCTGCACGTTGCAATCATTGGCGACAGCGAATTCATGCGAATTCGGATCGCGCGCCGCCACCCAGATCGGCGGGAAGGGCTGCTGCAATGGCTTGGGAGCGGAGGTGGTGGCCGGAAATTTGTAGAACTCGCCGTCATGCGCATAGTCCCCCGCCCACACACCTTTGACAGCCGGGATCAGCTCGCGCATGCGCTGGCCAGCCCCCCAGGCATCGAGGCCCGGAAGCAGCCGCTCATATTCAAACGAGTAAGCACCGCGCGCGATGCCGATATCGAGACGGCCGTCGCAGATGAGGTCGGTCATCGCGGCTTCGCCTGCAAGCTTGATCGGGTGCCAGAAGGGCGCAATCACCGTACCAGTGCCGAGACGCGCCGTCCTGGTGCGCCGGGCAAGATCGGCGATCGTCACGAACGGGTTCGGGGCAATGGTGAAATCCATGCCGTGATGTTCGCCGGTCCAGATGGCATGCATGCCGCCGCGATCGGCGATTTCGCAAAGCCTCACGAACTCCTCGTAGAGCGTCTTGTGATCCTGCGAGGCGTCCAGCCGTTCCATATGGACGAAGAGGGAGAATTTCATGGGTTTGCCGCCTTCATCGAGATGGGATGGACCCTACCGGCAGTCTCGTTACCGACATAGACACCGAAATTGCCGATTGAACTTTCCAGCGCGAACCGGTTGACAATGTCCGCCGTCGCGCCGGAATCGAACTTTGCCGAAGCCAGCGCGCCGGGCAACAGAAAACGGCCCTGGCGCGGCGCATCGTCCCCATCCGCAAGCGCGTGGTAGACGATGTGCTGACGCCCATCCGCCTTGTTTTCATAAACCGAGTAAAGAAAACCCGTTCTGACCGTCAGTCCGGTGAGCTCTTCCAGCCGCGCCGTTAGCGCCGCGACCGGATCGCCGCCCGCCACGACGCAGCCGGGCAGCGACAGCACATCCTCGCCGACGAGGTAAATCTCGCCACGACGCTCAAGAACCGCGCCGACAGCGATTTCACCCTCTGCCGCAGCCGAAAGTGCCTTTGCGGCCAGCATCGGCGTGAAGTAACCGCCGCGCGCATAACCGAGGCCGTTCAGACCGCTATTCTCGAAAGCGTCGATGCGACCGAGCAAAATGACGTGGTCTCCGGCCTCGATAACCTCCTGCATCGAACATTCGAACCAGGCCGCAACATCGGTAAAGACCGGTGAGCCTGCCGGCGCATCCGACCAGATGGCGGCGGCGAAACGATCTTCCACCGGCCGGGCGAACGTATTGGACAGATCCTTCTGACCTTCCGACAGAATATTGACGGCGAAATTTTTCGCACCCGTCATCGTCGCGAAATTGCGTGAGCTGCGAGCAAGGCAGATCAACAGCAGCGGCGGATCGAGCGAGACGGAGGTGAAGGAATTTGCGGTGAAACCCACCGGCTTTCCGGCTTCGTCGCGGGTGGTAACGATCGTCACCCCCGTCACGAAGGCGCCGAATGCGTCGCGCAGGGCGCGCGGATCAAGGGTTGCAACGGTCATTGCGGCTCCTCCTCTAAAGCCAGCCATTCGGCCATCAATGCATTGACGGTTTCGGGTGCGGTCAGATTGACCATATGCCGGTGCGCCTCGACGATGCGGGCATAACCGCGCGGCGTGATCGCCGCCATCTGTTCCGCCATCAGGGGCGTGGAGTTCGGATCGTCCGAACCGGTCAGAAAAAGCGCCGGGCAGGTGACCGAGGACCAGCGGTCGGCATAGGTCTCGTCCCCGCCCGCAAAGGCGGTATAGGCGACCGCGTAAGCTTCCGGATCGACCATTTCCAGCCAGCCTCGCGTCAATTCCCGCGCGTGCTGGCTTTTCAGATCATCGCCAAACCAGCGCAGCAAGGGGCCCTCCTTGTCCACGCCCGTGGTGCGGATCGCCGCCGCGCGAGCGAGCACCGCCGCCTTCGCAACGGGGTCGCGGCGATAAACACCGTTCAGATACCCGACACGCGCTATGCGATCTCCAAGCGTCGCGGCTGCCCCGCCGGAAATCAGCGCACCCATGGAATGCCCGGCGACATTGGCGCGCTCTATCCGCATGTCGTCGAGAAACCGGCCGAACCAGCCGACGAAATCCTCAAGAGTGCTGCCGGCCGCAAGACGTTCGCTGCCGCCGTGGCCGGGCATGTCGACCGCGATGACGCGGTGCGTCCTCGAAAACACCTCGATCTGCGGCGTCCAGGCTTCGAGCCGCATTCCAACACCGTGGATGAGGATCAGATTCTCGCCCGCGCCGGCTTCGAAATAGGCGGCCCCGCCTCCGGTCGTTTTCCGGGGGAGCGTGGCGGCGCCTGTCTTTGCACCGTTGACCCGTGACGTGTCGGCGACCCTTTGCATTGGCGTTCGCCTCAAACGCCGGCCGGATTGGCGACATCCTGGCCGAGATCCTTCAGATCCTGATAACGGTCGCCGATGCGATGATGCGGCCGGCCGCCAACGGAAGCACCGAGCGCGACCACGATCTCGTCCGCAGCCGGGGCATCGGGAATGGCAGTCTGGATCGTCAGATAATGCGAACGGCGGCCCTCATCATTCTTGTCCATCAGCGGGATCATGATCGGCGCATTGCCGGGGCCGCGCGTATTGCAGAAAGCGAGGTAGGATTTGGCGCCAACCGCCTGACGATAGTGATTGCCGAAGCGCAGCGTATGGATGAGCGCGGAAGCATGTTCGATCTCACCATCCAGCCCCACGACGGCCGCCTTGCCATAGGCCTCCACCGCCTCGCCGGAACCGACAGCGTCAAGGATCATCTTCGTCAGCAATTCGCCAAGTACCGGCGCGCCTGCGTGAATTTCCGGCTTCAGATCGACCACGAAACCTTTGCCCGCCCAAGGATTCTTAACGACCGCAATGGCGGCGAACAGCTTCAACGGCGCTGCGGCAGCCTTGCCCCCCTCAATCAACGTCGTTTCGACCTGCAGCAGGGTCTTGCGGATCTGGATGGACATCAGCGCTCTCTCCGTAAATATGATGGCTTATGGTATGCCATAATATATGACTGTCAAGTACCGTAATCTCGCAAGGGCGAGCAGTTGAATTTTGAGGATTGTCGTCGCCGACAAGTCGAGCGCTATGGGCAACCGATTGCACTTGGCAAGCAACGATTGGAGGCGGGAAAATGGGGCAGATTTGACCGGGACGTCATCAGCCGGGCTGGATGCGCAAGTGGCCGCCTTATATGGCGCTCATGTTCCGGAAGATCAGGGCAACTGAGGCCGGCGGCCTCTATTCCTGACTTTCAAGCCGATATCGAGAACCGGGATAGAGCAGCCGTACGGACGTGACGGCGCGGCTCGACGACCAGGTTCTGCGGCGCACGAGAAGGCAGGGCTCGTTTCGGCTGATGGCCATCAATTTGCATTCCCAGGGCTGGGGCGATGCCGCCTCGATGAATTGCTCGGTCCGAGAAATCGGTGCCGCCGCCGTGAGATAAGCATTCGGGGTGAGCGTATTGAAATCCTGCATCAGATAATCCGGAGCGATCTCCGCATTAACGAAGCGATCTTCGAGCTGGATTGGCACATCGTCTTCGTGATGCACGATGATAGAGTGAAAAACCTTCGCTCCCACGGCGATCTCCAGCGCGGTTGCGAGATCGGGACCACAAACTTCCGTCTGGGCGAGGATCAGGCTAGGCCGATGCGTCGAACCGCGCTCCTTGATCTCGTCGGCGATGTTGCGCACGCCCATCATGCCGGCGCTTCGCTTTTTCGGGGCAACAAAAGACCCGCGCCCCTGCACGCGAACGATTACCCCCTCGGTTGCCAGCTCCCTCAGGGCGCGGTTTGCCGTCATGCGACTGATACCCAGCATGTCGACGATCTCGTTTTCGGAGGGTATCCTGTGGTTGGTCAACCACTCACCGCTGGCGATCTTTTCCTTGATCTGTTCTTTCACCCGCTCATACAGCGGCAGGGAGGAGCGATCGCCCGAGACAGGAAACTCGTTTTCGGTGACGGGCAGCATTGAAACTCCTAAAAATCGGGCGACTGCACAAAACGCAGCCAGAATCCGCGCAAGCACAAAATTATCACATCCTATCTTGCTTGTCTTTCGCAAATATGTGAAGTTACATATACAACTTGAGGGGAAAATAATGGCAAGCGAAGACTCAATCTCCAGCGGCCGCAAGTCTCCCGCCGATAGTCGGGGCGATATTCGAATGCCCGCCCAGCGCAACGGCAGGAGCTGCCATACCGATGCCGAAGCTATGCTCGACGGCTCGGTCGCGCAATATGCGCTGAAAGACCGCCCTTGCCAGAACCCGCCAACCGCATACGCCTTCGACTCGGAATGGCCAATGCGCGGGAAGCATATGAATTTCTCAAAGTTGTATAGTGAACTTCCGACACGCCGCTCCAAGGTGAACATCGAATTCCATATTGATTCGACGAGCGCCCGCCCGCCGATTTCGACGGGACATGAAATGCACCAATGACCGCCGGGCTGAGGGGTGGACATCTGCCCAGGGCACGCCCGGCTGAAGCCACAAAACGCATGCCAGCAACTTGCCAATCATCAAACCAAAAGGGGAATGCAATGCTGAATTCAAAGCTGAAAATCGCGCTGGCCACCACCGCGCTCATCATGGGAGCCTATGCCGGGTCCGCGAAAGCGGAAGGCTATTGCGCCGCTGGAAAGACCATCACCTTCGCCGGCATCGACTGGGAAAGCGGCGCTTTCATCACCGAAGTCATGAAGGAAATCCTCTCCAAGGGCTATGATTGCAAGGTCGATTCCATTCCCGGCAACTCCGTGACGCTGGAACAGGCGACCGCCAATAACGATGTGCAGATCTTCGCTGAAGAATGGATCGGCCGCTCCGACGTCTGGAACAAGGCCGCGGAAGCCGGTCAGGTAACATCGGTCGGCAAGACCTTCGTCGGCGCCGCCGAAGGCTGGTTCGTGCCGGAATATCTGGTCAAGGGCGACCCGGCAAAAGGCATCGAAGCCAAGGCGCCGGACCTGAAGAGCGTCGACCAGCTTTCCGACCCGAAGATCGTCGAACTGTTCAAGGATCCGGAAGAGCCGACCAAGGGCCGCTTCCTCAATTGCCCCTCGGGCTGGACCTGCGAAGGCGTCAACACCGCCAAGCTGCAGGCCTACAAGCTGGAAGCAAACTATGTGAACTTCCGCCCCGGCACAGGCACCGCTCTCGACGCCGCAATTGCCGCCGCCTATCTCCAGGGCGAGCCGATGCTGTTCTATTACTGGAGCCCAACGGCAATCATGGGCAAATACAAGCTGGTCCAGCTGCAGGAGCCGGCCTATAGCGACGCCTGCTGGAAGGAACTGACGAGCGCCGATGGAAAGCGCGACGCCGGTTGCGCCTTCCCTTCCGTTGAGGTGGCCTATGGCGTGAACAGCACCTTTGCGAAGGAAGCGCCGGAAATTATCGCGATCCTTGAAAAGGCGACATTCCCGCTGGCGGAGATCAACTCCAGCCTTGCCTATATGACCGACAAGCAGGTCGACGCGACAGCCGCTGCCAAAACCTTCCTTCAGACCAAGGCCGATATCTGGGGTAGCTGGGTTTCTGCGGACGCCAAGGCGCGTATCGAAGCCGCCGTCAAGTAAACATCGCAGGCGCGCCGGGCTTCCGGCGCGCATTTTCCCGTCAGGACAGGGGCCGGCTACCGGACATGGGGTCGGCAGGCGCGAGGACGACACCAATGTTTCCCGAAGTTTTTCATATTTCCATCCGAGGCCCGATTAATGAGATCGTGCGTTCGCTGGTGGTGAATTACGGCTCCGTTTTCAAGGCGATCTCGCAGACGATCCTGCAGGCGATCCTTTTCGTGGAATGGGTGCTGCGCGGTCTGCCGTGGTGGGTCATTTTTCTAGTCTTCCTGGTGCTCGCCTGGTTCGCGGCGAAGAAGATTTCGCTCGTCCTCATGGTGGCGGTGATGCTTTTCATCGTCGGCGCACTCGGTCTCTGGGACCTGACGATGCAGACGCTGGCGCTGATGCTGATTGCCAGCCTCATCTCAATCGTCATCGGCGTGCCCATGGGCATCCTGCTTGCCAAAAGCGAATGGGCAAGGCGCATCACCCTGCCGGTGCTCGACGTCATGCAGACCATGCCGAGCTTCGTCTATCTCATTCCCGCCATCATGCTTTTCGGCCTCGGCAAGGTCCCGGCCGTGCTTGCCACCATCGTTTACGCCGTGCCGCCGCTGATCCGCCTGACCGATCTCGGCATTCGGCAGGTGGACCGCGAAGTGGTGGAGGCGGCAACCGCATTTGGCGGCAGCCCGCGACAAATCCTCTTCGGCGTCGAATTGCCGCTCGCCACGCCCACGATCATGGCCGGCCTCAACCAGACGATCATGATGGCGCTCTCCATGGTCGTCGTCGCCTCGATGATCGGCGCGCGCGGCCTTGGTGAGCAGGTGCTGAACGGCATCCAGACGCTCGATGTCGGCAAGGGCCTCGAAGCGGGCCTCGGCATCGTTATTCTCGCAATCGTGCTCGATCGTATCACCCAGGGTTTTGGCCGATCCAGCCGGAAGGAAATGGGCAATGACTGATATCCATATCCGCAACGTGTCCAAGATCTTCGGCGGCAACTGGAAGGCCGCGCTCGCCATGGCGCAGCAGGGCGCGGAGAAAAGTGACATCCTGGCAAAGACGGGATGCAGCGTCGGGCTCGACAATGTCAGCCTCGATATAGCGGGCGGCCGCATTTTCGTGATCATGGGCCTCTCCGGTTCCGGTAAGTCGACGCTGGTGCGCCACATCAACCGCCTTATCGAACCGACAAGCGGCGAGATTCTTGTCGGCGACGACAATGTTCTTGCGCTGAAACCGAAGGACCTGCGCGACTTCCGCAACCGGCGCGTCAGCATGGTGTTCCAGAATTTCGGCCTGATGCCGCACCGCACCGTGTTGCAGAACGTCGTTTATGGCCAGCGTGTGCGCGGGCTGACCAAGGCCGATGCGCGGCCCATCGGCATGAAATGGATCGAGACCGTCGGCCTTTCTGGCTATGAGGACAAGTTTCCGCACCAGCTTTCCGGCGGTATGAAGCAGCGTGTCGGCCTCGCCCGCGCGCTGGCCGCCGATACTGACGTCATCCTGATGGACGAGGCCTTTTCGGCGCTCGATCCGCTGATCCGCGCTGATATGCAGGACCAGTTGCTGCAGCTCGAAAAGAACCTGCACAAGACCATTGTTTTCATCACCCACGATCTCGACGAGGCGCTCCGTATCGGCGCGCAGATCGCGATCCTGAAGGACGGCAAGCTGGTGCAGGTGGGAACGCCGGACCAGATCCTCAACAGCCCCGCAAACGACTATGTCGCCCGTTTCGTGGAGCGCCGCACGGGTGCGGGAGAAGGCCAGCATGGCTGATACGATCACCATCGATCGTGCCCTCACCTGGCAAGAGATCGCCGCTGTTGCAAAGGGCGCGACGCTTTCCCTGTCGGACAAAGCGTGGCGGCGCATTGCCGAAGCCCGCGCCATCGTCGATGCACTCGTCGAAAAACGGGTGCGCGGTTACGGCATCAATACCGGTGTCGGCGCGCTCTGCGATGTGATCGTCGACATCCCGCAGCAGCAGGCCCTCTCCCGCAACATCCTGCTCAGCCACTCCTGCGGCGTCGGAGAACCGCTCGGGCGCGAAGAAACGCGCGCCATCATGGCCGCCCAGATCAACAACTTCGCGCATGGTTATTCCGGCGTGCAGGTCAAAACGGTCGAAGCGCTGCTGGCCCTGCTGAATGCCGATATTCTTCCTGTCATTCCGTCAAAGGGCTCGGTGGGTTACCTCACCCATGCCGCGGCGATAGGGCTGGTGCTGATCGGCGAAGGCCGGGCCCGCCACGGCGGCGAACTCATCAGCGGCAGGCAGGGTCTCGAAAAGCTCGGCCTCGAACCCATGGTTCTGCAGGCGAAGGAGGGGCTGAGCCTCGTCAACGGCACACCCTGCGCCACCGGCCTCGCCAGCCTCGCGCTCGCCCGCACGACTTCGCTCCTTGGCTGGGCCGATGCGGCAGCGGCGATGAGCTATGAAAACCTTGGTGCGCAGGCCGATCCCTTCGCCGCAGGGCCGCTGGCACTGCGCAGCTCACCCGGCATCCAGACCGTCGGCGCAAACCTGCGCCAGCTTCTGGCGGCAAGCCCGCTTCTTGCCCGGTCGGCCGGATCGCGCACGCAGGATCCGCTCAGCCTGCGCGCCGTGCCGCAGGTGCACGGCGCCGTTCGCGACAGCGTCGCGCAGATCGCGGACGTCGTAGACCGCGAGCTCGCGAGTGTTACGGACAACCCGGTCGTCGGCGGCACGCCGCAAGCGCCCGAGGTCCATTCCCAGGCCCATGCCGTCGGTGCGGCGCTCGGGCTTGCCATGGATGGGCTGGCGACGGCCGCGGCCGAACTTGCGGCGATTTCCGAGCGGCGTATCGACCGGCTCGTCAACCCGCTTGTCAGCGGGCTGCCCGCCTTTCTGGCGGAAAACGATGGTGTCTGTTCCGGTTTCATGATCATCCAGTACACGGCCGCAGCACTTGCCGCGGAAAACCGCCGCCTCGCCGCCCCCGCCAGCCTCGATGGCGGCATCACCTCCGCCTTGCAGGAGGATATACTGACACATGCTACCGCCGCCGCCGATAAGACGCTTTCGATTATCGGCAATCTGGAAACCATTCTCGCAATCGAGATCATGAGCGCCGCGCAGGCTTACGACATGCAGCCAGACGAAGGCGGCCGTGCGCCCGGCACCGATACGCTTTACCGCCGTGTCCGGACGGCGGTGCCATTTTACCGCGACGACCAGCCGCTCAACGATCCGGTAGCTGCCGTTCGGGAAATGCTGCAAACCACGCTTGCGGGGATAGTTGCCGACGCAGACTAGATACTGCGCCGGAAATTTTAGCCGCACACGAGGCGGAAGAGGTTACTCTTTGCCGGTCTTCTGGGCGATGAGAACAGCTTCCGCAATCGCGCTTGCGCTCGCGACATGGTCCAGAGCCGCCTTGTAAGCGGCGTCTCCATCCCCCTGCCGGATGGCCTCGACGATCTTTTCCATTTGCGCCGGACCTTCGGTATCGCGGCTTTTCGTCTTGATCGTCATCGAACGAAGATGGTTGATCCGCACCGTCAGCAGGTTGACGACGCCCCAGGCGACATGCCGGTCGATCTTGCTGAACAGCGTCTGATAAAAGGACGAGGTATGCGCCAGAACGCCCGGCATATCCCTTTCGACATAGCTTTCGCGGATATGACTGAGCGAAGCTTCGAGCGCTTCCACGATGGCAGGATCGCGGCGCTCCGCACAAAGGCGTGCCGCCATTCCCTCCAGCGCACCGCGAATTTCATAAATCTGCTTCGCCTCATCGAGATCGAGCATTGCGACCATCGGGCCCTTGTTCGGCAAATTCGCCACCAGCCCCTCGGATTCCAGATGCCGCAGGACCTCACGAACGATGGTGCGGGAAACGCCGAGCTGGGCGCAGAGATCGCGCTCCACCAGACGGTCGCCCGGGCGGAAATAACCGTTCACGATGGCGTCACGGACCTTGTCGAGCGCGAGTTCCCTCAGCGTCTTTGTCGGGCGCTCAACGCGAATGGCAGTTCCGTGGGAAGCATCTGTCATGGTATCACCTCGTTTGACACCTCCCGTTTCGTCGCAACGCGGTTACGAACAAGAGCGAGAAATGGCGTTTGTATTATGGCGTACCAACTTATTTAGCGCCGTGCTCTCTTTATGGCAACATCAGCACGGCTCACGCAGAATGCTCATCCCATTCTTTCCGAAGCGTAAGAGCCGGGACCTGGGGGAAACACAACGGTTCGGCTGCCGTTCAGGAATACGCGACGGTGAATATGGGCGTGTATGGCACGCGCCAGCACCTGCGCCTCCACGTCGCGGCCAAGCGACACGTAATCCTCGGCCGACTGGGCATGGGTGATGCGCACGGTATCCTGCTCGATGATCGGTCCCTCATCCAGATCGGCAGTCACATAATGCGCCGTCGCGCCGATCAGCTTCACACCGCGCTGATAGGCCTGCTTGTAAGGGTTGGCCCCCTTGAAGGACGGCAGGAAGGAGTGGTGGATATTGATGATCCTGCCTGACATCGCCTCGCACATCCTGTCGGAAAGCACCTGCATGTAACGCGCCAGCACGATGAGTTCCGTAGCCGAGCTTTCCACGATCTCCATGATCCGGGCTTCGGCCTGCGGTTTGTTCTCTTTCGTCACCGGAATGTGGTGGAACGGAATGTCGTGATTGACGACGACCTTCTGATAATCGAAATGGTTCGAGACGACGCCGACAATATCGATCGGCAGCGCCCCGATGCGCCAGCGGTAGAGCAGGTCATTGAGGCAATGGCCGAAGCGCGACACCATCAAAAGAACCTTCATCCGCTCTGCCTGGTCGTGCAGCGCCACCTCCATGCCGAACTTTTCCGAGATCGGAGCAAGCCCGGCCATCAAGGCGTCGCGTGTCGCACCCTCCTCGGAAATGAAACCCACACGTATGAAAAAACGACCGGTGCCGAGATCGTCGAATTGCGAACTGTCGACGATGTTGCACCCCTTCTCAGCGAGAAAGCCTGAAAGGGCGGCGACGATGCCGCGGGTGGATTTGCATGTCACGGTCAGGACGAAGTTCGTCATCTGGCACTCTTTCTGTCATCGATAAAGCATGTCTCCCAAAAGTGTGCAGCGGTTTTGGGAGACATGATTAAAAACAAAGATCAAAAGCGCGTGGCATGAAGCAGATTGGACGCGACGCGCTTTAGTGAAAAACCCCGCGCTCTTGATCAGCGCGGGGAAAAGCCGCAAGGGCGGCGGGGAAAATCGGGCTCAGACGTCGAGGGTGGTCTGATGCTCCCAGGCGGTGAATTGCGAGCAATAGCTGTTCCACTCACCCTGCTTGAGCTTCAGATAGGCCTTGGAGAATTCAGTGCCGAGAGCCTGCTGCAATTCCGCATCCTTCTCATATTCGCGCAGCGCATCGAGAAGGTTGAGCGGCAGCTTCGGTGCGTCCGTGACCTTGTGGCCCTCGCGATACATATCGATATCGTAGTGCGGACCGGGATCGGCCTTGGAGCGGACACCGGAAAGGCCGGCGGCGATGATGATGGCCTGCAGCAGATAGGGGTTCACGGCGCCATCCGGCAGGCGCAGTTCGAACCGCCCCGGCCCGGGCACGCGCACCATATGGGTGCGGTTATTGCCGGTCCAGGTCACCGTATTCGGCGCCCAGGTCGCGCCGGAAATGGTGCGCGGCGCGTTGATACGTTTATAGGAATTGACCGTCGGATTGGTGACGGCCGCAAGCGCCGACGCATGTTTCATGATGCCGCCGAGAAACGTCTTGCCCTTGGCCGACAGACCGAACGGCATTTCCCTGTCGGCAAAGGCATTGACCTTGCCGTCGAGGTCCCAGACCGAAATATGGGCATGGCAGCCATTGCCGGTCAGGCCCTTGAACGGCTTCGGCATGAAGGTGGCGCGCAGCCCGTGCTTTTCGGCGACGGATTTGACCATGAATTTGAAGAAGGAATGTTTGTCTGCGGTCTGCAGCGCATCGTCATATTCCCAGTTCATCTCGAACTGGCCGTTCGCGTCCTCATGGTCATTCTGGTAGGGCTTCCAGCCCAGCTCCAGCATGTAATCGCAAATCTCGGCAATGACATCATAACGGCGCATCACCGCCTGCTGGTCGTAGCAGGGCTTTTCCGCCGTGTCGTATTCGTCGGAGATTTTCGCACCATCAGGCGAAATCAGG
Organism: Agrobacterium sp. LR_9; assembly: GCF_041954855.1. NCBI lineage: Bacteria > Pseudomonadati > Pseudomonadota > Alphaproteobacteria > Hyphomicrobiales > Rhizobiaceae > Agrobacterium > Agrobacterium sp. LR_9. The sequence goes on along the minus strand of NZ_JAVAYA010000006.1, from coordinate 107,895 downwards.
AAAAATTCCGGCTCCACGCCGGTCTTGACCCTGAGCCCTTCGCTCGCCGCCTCAGCGATGAGCTTTTTCAGCACCACGCGCGGCGCCTGCTCCACCGGCTGGCCTTCCATCACGCAATCGGCAGCGACCCAGGCGACATCCTTTTTCCACGGAAGCTGGATGACCGAGGAAGCGTCGGGCACGGCAAAAAGATCGGGATGGGCGGGCGTCAGATCGAACCAGGTGGCGAAGCCCGCAAAACCTGCGCCATCCTTCTGCATATCGGCAATCGCTTCTGCAGGAACCAGCTTGGCGCGCTGGCCGCCGAACAGATCGGTATAACTGATCATGAAATATTTGATGCCCTTTTCGGCAGCAAATTTGGAGAGGTCCAGTGTCACGTCATTCCCCTTTTTTTGAATATCAGACACTTCATCGAAAAAAGACGGGCACATCCTCCCAAATGCGCCCGTCCGTTCTTTATGGCTTAAAAGCTGCCTTTCCCGGGGAACCAGTTCGTTCCCGCCAGCGGAACCTGCGCCATGGCGGCAGCCTCCATCGTCAGCGCCACCAGATCTTCCGGCTCCAGATTGTGGAGATGGTTCTTGCCGCAGGCACGCGCGATGGTCTGCGCCTCGAGCGTCATGACCTTCAGGTAATTGGCAAGACGGCGGCCGGCGGCCACGGGATCGAGGCGAGCGGCAAGCTCCGGATCCTGCGTGGTGATGCCGGCGGGGTCTTTGCCCTCGTGCCAGTCATCGTAAGCGCCAGCCGTGGTGCCGAGTTTCTGGTATTCGTCTTCCCATTTCGGATCATTGTCGCCCAGCGCCACCAGCGCCGCAGTGCCTATAGCGACCGCATCGGCACCCAGCGCCAGCGCCTTGGCGACATCCGCACCCGAACGGATACCGCCGGAGACGATGAGCTGCACCTTGCGGTGCATGCCGAGATCCTGAAGCGCCTGCACGGCGGGGCGAATGCAGGCGAGCGTTGGCATGCCGACATTTTCGATGAAGACATCCTGCGTGGCCGCCGTGCCACCCTGCATGCCGTCCAGCACCACCACATCCGCACCGGCCTTCACCGCCAGCGCCGTGTCGTAATAGGGCCGTGCGCCGCCAACCTTGATATAGATCGGCTTTTCCCAGTCGGTAATTTCGCGCAGTTCGAGGATCTTGATTTCGAGATCATCCGGGCCGGTCCAATCGGGATGGCGGCAGGCGGAACGCTGGTCGATGCCCTTCGGAAGGTTGCGCATATTGGCGACGCGATCGGAAATCTTCTGGCCCAGCAACATGCCGCCGCCGCCCGGTTTCGCGCCCTGGCCGACGACGACCTCGATGGCGTCCGCACGGCGCAGATCCTTCGGGTTCATGCCGTAACGGGAGGGCAGGTACTGGTAAACCAGCGTCTGGCTGTGGCCGCGCTCCTCATCCGTCATGCCGCCATCGCCGGTCGTGGTTGAGGTGCCGGCGATGGTCGCGCCCCGGCCGAGCGCTTCCTTGGCGTTGCCTGACAGAGCGCCGAAGCTCATGCCGGCAATGGTGATCGGCGTTTTCAACGTGATCGGCTTCTTCGCGAAGCGCGTACCGAGCGTAACTGTCGTATCGCATTTCTCGCGATAACCTTCGAGCGGATAACGCGAGATGGACGCGCCGAGAAACAGGAGATCGTCGAAATGCGGCACCTTGCGCTTGGTGCCCGCGCCGCGAATATCATAGATGCCGGTCGCAGCCGCGCGGCGGATTTCCGCCAGTGTATGGTCATCGAAAGTTGCGGATTTGCGCGGCGGGGTGAAGGGGTTGTGATAGCTCATCGGAATGTCCCTCGCCTCAATACGCGTCGGCGTTGTCGATGTTGAAATTGTAGAGCGTGCGTGCCGAGCCGTAGCGCTTGAACTCACCGGGGCCGACATCCGTGACACCGGCTTTGTCGAGAAGTTCAGCGAGCTTTTCGAGATGTTCGGGCCGCATCTCCTTCTCGATGCAATCGGCACCCAGGCTCTTCACCGAACCGCGCACGAAAAGCTTCGCCTCATAAAGGGAATCGCCAAGCGCATCGCCCGCATCGCCGCAGACGACGAGGTGGCCGGACTGGCCCATGAAGGCCGACATGTGGCCGATATTGCCCTTCACGACGATATCGATGCCCTTCATGGAAATGCCGCAGCGGGATGCGGCATTGCCCTTGATGACCAGAAGCCCGCCGCGGCCGGTGGCGCCGGCATATTGCGAGGCGTCGCCCTCGATGACGACCGTGCCGGACATCATGTTCTCAGCGACACCCGGCCCGGCCGAGCCGTGCACGGTGACGGTGCCGCCATCATTCATGCCGGCGCAATAATAACCGACCGAACCGTGCACATCGACGGTGACGGGGCTGTCGATGCCGACCGCCACGGCATGGTGGCCGCGCGGATTGACGACTTCGAATTCGGTGTCGTTCGCGCCCGAGGAAAGACCGTGGAGCGCCTTGTTGAGTTCACGCAGCGGCGTGTGGGAGAGATCGAAAACTGGCATGGATATGACTTTCAAAACAGGCGCCGATCACGGGTCTCAGGCGGCCTTTTCATGGTCCCAGAAATAGACGGTCGCCGGTTCCGGCTCCCAGACGCGGGCATTTTCAATGCCGGGCAGATTGACCAGAGCGCGATACTCAGAGCCGAAAGCGACATATTGGTCGGTCTCGGCCATGACAGCAGGCTTGCAGGCGATGGGATCACGCACCACGCCGAAACCGGATTTGGTGCCGACGACGAAAGTGAAGAAACCATCGAGATCGTCGAGCGCGCCGGTCAGCGCCTCGCCCAGATCCTTGCCCTTGGCCATTTCCGCGGTGAGATAGGCGGCGGCGACTTCCGAGTCGTTCTGGGTCTCGAACGTCATGCCTTCACGCACCAGTTCGCGGCGCAGATTATTATGGTTGGAAAGCGAGCCATTATGCACCAGGCACTGGTCTGCACCGGTGGAAAAGGGATGCGCGCCAAGCGTCGTCACCGCCGATTCCGTCGCCATGCGGGTGTGGCCGATGCCATGGGTGCCGGCCATGGAACACACGTCAAAACGGGTGACGACATCCTTCGGAAGACCGGTTTCCTTGTAGATTTCGACGCTGTCGCCGGAACCCATCACGCGCACATTCGGGCGGATTGCGGATAGAACCGCGCGGATACCATCCAGCTTCTCGGCGGGAATATCGAGAACAGCATGAGTGCTTTTCACCGTGACCACGGCATCGACGCCGCTTTCCTTCAGCGCTTCGGCCAGGCCGGAAAAATCGGCGGCGGGATCGGCCGACTGGATCGTTACTTTCGCGCGGCCATCGGCAGCGCTTCCGTAGATCGCGATACCGGCCGAATCCGGGCCGCGATCGGTCATGGTGACGAGCATGTCCGAAAGCAGCGCACCCAGCTGCGGTTCAAGGCTTTTGTCTTTCAGGAATAGTCCAACAATGCCGCACATCGACAGGCACCTCCATTCGTTTCTGAATGAAGGGCTAACATATGGAATTCCATTCCGTCAACTATCAGGAATATTTTTTTCTTCTAAGGCAAATTATCAATCGTTGCCCAGCCGCCTCTGCGGATATGAAATGATCGACAGATAACGGGCGGGAAGCTTCACCAATTCCTCCGGCCCATGCGGCGCATCGGCGTCGAAAAACAGGCTGTCGCCGGCCTGCATGGTGAAAAGCTGCTCGCCGTGGCGGTAAACCACCTCGCCTTCCAGCATGTATAGAAACTCCATCCCCTCATGCTGGAAGGTCGGGAACACGTCCGAATCCTTGGTCAGCGTGATGAGATAGGGCTCGACGGTTACGCCGCTGGTATTGTTGTCGATATGGCCGAGCAGGCTGTATTGATGACCGGCGCGAGTGCCCCTGCGCTCGATATTCACGCCCTGCCCCGCCTTGACGAAGGTGGCGCTGCGCGGTTCCTCGAAACCGCGAAAGAAGGCCGTGATCGGCACGCCCAGCGCCTTTGAGAGCGTCTGCAGCGTGGTGAGCGACGGCGAGATATTGCCGTTTTCGATCTTGGAAAGCATGCCCACGGAAACGCCGGTGGCCGATGCAAGATCGGTGACCGTGATACCGAGTTTCTTGCGATAGGCGCGCACCTCATGGCCAATCGCCATTTCCAGATTATTGACCCTTGGCTCGCGGATGGCATGGGGATCCTGCGACAGGAACTGCGCAGTTTCGGTCTTGGTGGTATCCTTCGCCATGGTGTCCTCCGGCATTATCGTGTTTTCCCTTCCTTACAGGAAAACTATTTTAATTCGGAGGAAATCTTTGCCGCAGTGTATTTGGGGTGTGGCCGAACCGGGCCTTGAAGCTTCCGGAAAAATGCCCGGCGCTCGAGAAGCCGGTGGCGAAGGCCACTTCGGCAATGGAGAGCGGGCTTTGCTCCAGCAGCCGCCGGGCGTGATCGAGACGGATCGCGCGGTATGTTTCCAGAAATGTCGTTTTCAGATGGGTTGCGAAAAGCCGGTCGAGGTGGCGCGCGCTGGTTCCCGCCAGTTTCGCCATGGTCTGCCGGTCGAGCGGGCTTTCAATGGTCGTTTCCATTTTTTCCAGCACGGCCAGCAGGGCCGGATGGTTGGTGCCATGACGCTCGGCGGCGGAACCCCTTTGCGGCGCGCCGGGTTCGGCCACGGCCGTGTGCAGATACCAGTCGCTGACACGCCGTGCGAAATGAGCGCCCATTCTCTGCGAAATCATCGCATGCATCATGTCGAGGGGCGCGACGCCGCCGGCGCAGGTGATGCGGTCCCCGTCGAAAACAAACCGCGCCTGCCGGGGCGTCAGATGGTCGAAGGCCTCTTTCAGCACCGGCGCATGCTCCCAGTGAATGGTGAAATCGCGGTTTTCCAGCAATCCCGCCGCCGCCAGCACATAAGCGCCGCTGGAAATGCCCCCGATCCGGACACCCTGCCGCGCCAGCCGCCTTAACGTGCCGTAGGAATTTTCCGCAACGGTCCAGTCCTGCGGCCCGCCCCCTGCGCAGACGAAGATCGTGTGGCATCTCCCGCCTGCGGTGGCGAGTGCCTCGCAGCCGACAATGATGCCGGAAGAACTTCTGACAGCCTCGCCATCGAAAGAAAGCTGAACCACATCGTAGAGATCGGTTCCGGCGATCAGATTGGCGGCGCGCAATGGCTCCGCCGCCGAGGCGTAAGACATCAGCGCGAAATTCGGAACCAGGATGAAACCAATGCGCTGGACATTCTTCTGCTCGATGGTCGTCATGTCTCTTTTTTAAATCATTATGTCCCTTATTTGCAATTCCCTTTCGAACGACGCCGGTAAGCTTGCGCGATATCGTTCGAGGTACGCAGATGCGCTATTCCGCCTTTTCCATTTTCAAGAACGGCCTTTTCGGCAACAAGGCGTGGAAACCCGCCTGGCGGGAGGTGTCTCCGAAACCGCATTATGACGTCATCATCGTTGGCGGCGGCGGACACGGGTTGGCGACGGCCTATTATCTTGCGAAAGAATTCGGCGTCACCAATGTCGCGGTGCTGGAAAAAAACTACATCGGCTCCGGTAATGTCGGCCGTAACACCACGATCATTCGCTCCAATTATCTGCTGCCGGGTAACAATCCCTTCTACGAGCTTTCGATGAAGCTGTGGGAAGGGCTGGAGCAGGATTTCAATTTCAACGCCATGGTTTCCCAGCGCGGCGTGCTGAACCTCTATCATTCGGACGCACAGCGCGATGCCTATACAAGGCGCGGCAACGCCATGCGGCTGCACGGCGTCGATGCCGAATTGCTGGATCGCGCCGCAGTGAAGGCCATGCTGCCGTTTCTCGATTTCGACAATGCCCGCTTTCCGGTGCAGGGCGGCCTGCTGCAAAGACGCGGCGGCACTGTGCGTCACGATGCCGTCGCCTGGGGTTATGCGCGCGGCGCAGACAGCCGCGGTGTCGATATCATTCAGGGCTGCGAGGTAACCGGCATTCGCCGCGAAAACGGGAGGGTCGTGGGTGTGGAGACCGCCAAGGGCTTCATCGGCTGCGGCAAGCTGGCGCTCGCGGCAGCCGGCAATTCCTCGCAGGTGGCCGCCATGGCCGGGCTGAAACTGCCGATCGAAAGCCATGTGCTGCAGGCTTTCGTGTCTGAAGGGCTGAAGCCCTTCATCGATGGCGTCGTCACCTTCGGGGCCGGCCATTTTTACGTCTCGCAATCGGACAAGGGTGGCCTCGTCTTCGGCGGCGACATAGACGGCTACAACTCCTATGCCCAGCGCGGCAATCTGGCGACGGTCGAACATGTCGCGGAGGCAGGCAAGGCGATGATACCAGCGCTCTCGCGCGTCCGGGTGCTGCGGTCCTGGGGCGGCATCATGGATATGTCGATGGATGGTTCGCCGATCATCGACCAGACCCCGATCGACAATCTCTACCTGAATTCCGGCTGGTGTTATGGCGGCTTCAAGGCGACGCCCGCTTCCGGTTTCTGCTTCGCCCATCTTCTGGCGCGCGGCGCACCGCAGGAAACGGCAACGGCCTTCCGGCTGGATCGCTTCCGGCGCGGTTATCTCATCGATGAAAAGGGCCAGGGCGCCCAGCCTAACCTTCACTAAATCTGTAGCGGGATTTCAGGCGAAAACCGCTCACAGTTTTCGCCATCCCGCTATCTGGCGGATCAAGGACATCTGAAATGGCAAGTCTCGTGCCCTGCCCGCATTGCGGGCCAAGACCCAGGGAAGAATTCATCATCAAGGGCGCAGCCCTTCAAAGGCCCGCCGCCGATGCCGGCGCGGAGGAATGGTTCGATTATGTATATCTGCGCGACAATCCGCGCGGAGCCTATGAGGAATATTGGCATCACACATCCGGCTGCCGCCGCTGGCTGGTCGTCGCCCGCGATACCGCCACCCATGAGATATCCGCCTGCCGCGACGCCGCCGACAAGACGAAAGTGACAAACGCATGAGTGCCAACCGCCTGAAGACCGGCGGTCTGATCGACCGTTCCAAACCGCTTTCCTTCACCTTCGACGGCAAGCCGATGTCAGGCTTTGAAGGCGACAGCCTCGCCTCCGCCCTGCTCGCCAACGGCCAGAAACTCGTCGGTCGCAGTTTCAAATACCACCGCCCGCGCGGCATATTGACGGCGGGTGCAGCCGAGCCGAACGCGCTGATAACCATTGGCCGCGGCGGGCGCACGGAGCCGAACACCCGCGCCACCATGCAGGAGCTTTATGCCGGGCTGGAAGCCAACAGCCAGAACCGCTGGCCCTCTCTCGATTTCGATATCGGCGCCTTGACCGGCCTTCTGTCTCCCTTCCTCGGTGCGGGGTTCTACTACAAGACTTTCATGTGGCCTGCCGCCTTCTGGGAAAAGGTTTATGAGCCCTTCATCCGCAAAGCCGCCGGCCTCGGCAAGGCGAGCTACGAGGCGGATCCGGATGCCTATGACAAATGCTGGGCGCATTGCGACCTGCTGGTGATCGGCTCCGGCGCGGCGGGTCTGGCGGCAGCGCTTGCCGCAGGACGCGCCGGCGCGCGCGTCATCATTGTCGATGAACATTCCGTGGCGGGCGGTGGGCTTCTTTCCGAAACGGCAGCCATCGGCGGCAAGAGCGCTCCGGATTTCGCAGCGCAATGCGTTGCCGAGCTCGAAACCCTGCCGAATGTGACGGTGCTGACGCGAACCACGGCTTTCGGCTGGTATGACGGCAATGTCTTCGGCGCGGTGGAGCGGGTGCAGAAACATCTGCCAGATCCGAAAGCCCATGTGCCCGTGGAGCGCCTGTGGCGCATCGTCGCCAAGCGGGCGCTGCTTGCCACTGGCGCGGAAGAACGACCGCTGGTCTTCGGCGGCAACGATGTTCCCGGCGTGATGATGGCGGGCGCCATGCGCAGCTATCTCAATCGATATGCCGTCAGCCCCGGCACGGCGACGGCAATTTTCACCACCAATGACAGCGGTTATGCGCTCGCCCGCGATCTGGAGGCGCAGGGCGTCGCTCTGGCCGCCATCATCGACAGCCGTGAGCAGGGCAATCCGGGCTACGAAGGCAAAGCGCGCGTCATCAAAGGTGGTGTCGTCTCCAATGCCAAGGGCGGCAAGTCGCTTTCCGCCATCGAGATTTATGCGAATGGCCAGGCTGAGAACCTGAATGTCGATGCGCTGGCCATGTCGGGCGGCTTCAGCCCCATCATCCATCTCGCCTGCCATCGCGGCGGCAAGCCGGTCTGGTCGGAAGACGATGCCGCTTTCCTGGCGCCCGGCAATCTCAAGGGGCTGGAACTCGCCGGCGCGGTTTCCGCAATAAACGGTATCGCCGCCTGCCTTGAGGATGGCGCGCGGAAGGGCGCGGCCTTGGCGCAAGAGCTCGGCTTTGCATCAGCTGCACCGACATTCGGCGCGGTGGAAAACGATATCGTAGCCCCGCCTGCAAAACCGCTATGGTCCATCCCCGGCATCAAAGCGAAAGCCTTTGTCGATTATCAGAACGACGTTCACCGCAAGGATCTCGGCCTCGCCATCCGTGAAGGTTATGGCCATGTCGAACTCGCCAAACGCTACACCACGAACGGCATGGCGACGGATCAGGGCAAGCTTTCGAATGTCAACGCCATCGGGCTGTTGGCCGAAGCGCGCGGCGTCTCCCCGGCGGATGTCGGCACCACGACGTTCCGGCCGTTTTATACGCCCGTCTCCTTCGGCGCGTTGACTGGGGCCTATCATGGCCAGCATTTCCAACCGGTGCGCAAATCGCCGCTGCATGGTTGGGCCGAGAAAAACGGGGCCGTCTTCGTCGAAACCGGGCTTTGGTATCGCTCCTCCTGGTTTCCGCGCGAAGGCGAAAGGGGCTGGCGGGAAAGCGTCGACCGTGAGGTTCTGAATGTGCGCAAGTATGCCGGGCTCTGCGATGTGTCGATGCTCGGCAAGATCGAGATTTGCGGCCGCGACGCCGCCGAATTCCTGAACCGGGTTTATTGCAACGCTTTCCTCAAACTGCCGGTCGGCAAGGCGCGTTATGGCCTGATGCTGCGTGAGGACGGCATGATCTACGACGACGGCACCACCAGCCGGCTGGAGGAAAACCGCTTCTTCATGACGACCACCACCGCCTATGCGGCGGGCGTCATGAACCATCTTGAATTCTGCGCGCAGGCGCTCTGGCCGGATCTCGACGTGCGGCTTGCCTCCGTCACCGATCAATGGGCGCAGATGGCGATTGCCGGGCCGAAGGCGCGCGCCATTCTTCAGAGGATCGTCGATGAAGATATTTCCGACGAGGCCTTTCCCTTCGTTGCAGCCCGGGAAGTCTCCTTGTTTGGCGGGCAACTGCATGGACGCCTGTTCCGGATTTCCTTCTCCGGCGAACTGGCCTACGAGCTTGCCGTCCCGGCCGGCTACGGCGAGAGCGTCGCCGATGCCCTGATGGAAGCCGGCGAGCCGGAGAATATCATGCCCTATGGCGTCGAGGCGCTTGGCGTGCTGCGCATCGAAAAGGGCCACGTCACTCACAATGAAATCAACGGCACGGTGGTGCCCGCCGATCTCGGCTTCGGCAAAATGGTCTCCACCACGAAGACCGATTTCATTGGCCGACGGATGCTGGAGCGCGAGGGGCTTTCCGACACCGACCGCCCGAGCCTCGTCGGCGTCGTGCCGCTTGATCCAAAACAGTCCTTCCGCACCGGCTCGCATATTCTTGCGAAGAATGCCACGGCAACGCTGGAGAACGATCAGGGTTATGTGACCTCCAGCGCCTTCTCACCGCATCTGGGTTCGACCATCGGTCTCGCCCTCGTCAAGAATGGCCCTGCGCGGCATGGCGAGGAAATCATGGTCTGGAACGGTCTGCGCAACGAATTTACCCAAGCCCGCCTTTGCAACCCGGTTTTTGTCGATCCTCAAAACGAGAAACTCCATGTCTGATTTCAAGTCTGATCTCCAGTCTGACTTCCGGCCGACGCTCCGCCCGGTGCTGGGCGCAAAGCGAGCGATTGCCTCCACCGCCATCAAGCTCTGTCCCCTGCCGGAAGGCACGATCATCCACGTTCTGGCCGCACCCGGCGCAGCAGATTTGGAAGCCCGCCTTCGCGACCTTGCCACAGGCGATATACGCGCGGTCTCACCGGGCCAATTGTTCATCGTCGGTGAACACCCCCTGTCTCACGCTGATATGAAGGCGCTTCTTGCAGCGCTCGAGCCTTTGGCAACGGGTGTCGACCAGAGCCAGGGACGCGTTCGCATCCGCATCGAAGGCAAGATGGCCGAGCGGGTTCTGGCCAAAGGCACGGCGGTCGACCTGTCTTTCGCAGCATTCCCGGTGGGACATTCCGCCGCGACGCTGATCGGCCACATCGCCGCCCACCTCACCCGGCTTGACGGACAGGTCTTCGAAGTCATCGTGCTGCGCGGTTTTGCCGAAAGCCTGTGGGACGATCTTGCCCGGATGAGCCTCGAATTCCAGTAATCGCGTCGGTCAGGCGTTGCTCGATGGTGCCACTAAAACAGATGGCGTCATCTGCTGTGCCTGATTACCAAACTTATGCAAACGGCGTTTGCAACTGAATCGCTTTTATGACGCCTTCTCGGCAGGAAACGCTTTTGTTTACCCGAGAGCCAGCGTCTCACTCTTCCGGAGAGAGCTGCACCTGCACGCAGGAAATTATTTCCGCTCTTCTGACGCCGCGTCGCACGGCGGGCGCAACGAAATACCTATGGCTTGTTCTTATCTGGGCGCATCATGAAAAGTTCTCCAACACGGCGAGGAACGTGTGCCGATCGCCCTGTCCTTCAGTCAGCCTAACGCGCCCCTCGATGTCGGCGAGATGGTGGTCCATCAACTCCTGTGCCTTCGCCAGGTCTTTCGCCTTCAGCGCCGTAACGATCAGGCGGTGGTGGTCGGCGCCACAGTCGTCCTTCTTGTCTTCTTCATAGAGCGCCATGACGAGGGAAAGGCGCGCGACGATCTTGGATAGCATTTCGGTCATGACGGCATTGCCGCCAAGCTCCGCCAGAACAATATGGAATTTTCCGGAAAGCACCGTCTTCGACTTTTCGTCGCCGTGGTGGTGGATGTGCTCTTCCTCGTCGGTCAACTTTTCCAGCGCATCCAGTTGTTCGGTGGTGGCACGGGACATTACGAGGTCGAGGATCGCATGTTCGATCTTGCGGCGCGCCTCGAACAAAGCCTTGGCTTCTTCGATGCCCGGCTCTGCGACGAAGGTGCCGCGGTTGCGCTTGCGCTCGAGCAGATGGTCGCTTTCCAGCACGCCGAGAGCGCCACGGACAACGGTGCGGCTGACGCCGAAATGGTCGGCAATGGCATCTTCGAGGATTTTGGTGCCGGGTTTCAGCGCGCCTTCGCCGATGGCAGTGGCAAGGGTCGTGCGAATGCGCTCAGAGACGTCGTCATTGGCATTTTCTGCCGCTTCGGCTGCGCTCGGCGCCTTGGGGGCGGATTTTGGGGTCTGCCGACGAGTCTTCTTCATGTCCTGCTCCGCATGCATTCGAGCGGCCGGTCGCTCGATCTGATCACATCCATACACATATTGTTGCGTACATTGATACGCGCTGGAAATCCACTTGATCTTGGGTTTTGCACGATGACGGCAGAGATCTCCACCGTCATCGCGTAAGTCGAAATCAGGCCGCCTGCCGTTTCGCCACGGATGGGGAAAGATCGATGCCATTATCGGCGCAGATTGTCTCGATATGCCTGGCCGAATTTCGGATGAAGATGATGGCCGCGTCGAAGCCATAGGCCTGCTTTTCATAGGACGGATAGCCGTAGTTGGTCGCCTCATAGGTCTCCCAATCCGGGATCTCGCCGGCAGCAACACGTTTTTCAAAGGCGCTGATGAGGGAAAGATAGGCGTCGAGCTCTTCGGCATCGAGGTCCGGGTGGGCAGCGCGCCACGCAGGGTCGTCGATCTCGATGCACTGACGTGGATTGGCCTTGCGCGGCTTGTCTTCGACGGAGGCGGCAACCTCCAATGAGAGATTGAGATCAGGGTTCGCAACGGCCAGGATTGGAATGATCGTGGCAAAATCAACGATCCCGCGACCGACGGGGCGGGTCTGGAAATCGAGGCCGCCCGGAGCGCGGCCCACATAGGCGTCCTTGATATGGGTCTGGCGAACGTATGGCGCGACGCGTTTTGCGGCGTAAACCGGATGTTCCCCGCGCTGCAGGCCGTTCGCCGTGTCGAAGACAACGCCCATGCAATCCTCACCGACCTTTTCGATCAGCCTGAGGATTTCGAAGGACGTAATCTCGTCATGGGTTTCCATATTGAGATGGACACCATTGGCGCGCGCTACGGGAGCAAGCTTCAGCAAGACCTTCTCGATTGCGAGCAACTGCTCTTCCCAGGTGACGTCGGTGCGGAAGCGGTCATTTGCCAGCCTGCCACGATACTCCGATTTGAAATTGCCCGGCGAGATCCATAGCTCGCGGCAGCCGATGGAAACGCTTGCCTCGATCATTCGGGTAAAGCCCAGAATGACGTCGCCATCGCCGATCGCCCGGAACTCCGGAGCCTCGGCACTGCAATAGGGATTGATCTTGCCGAGGCCACTTTCGAGGTAGAGCCCCAGTTCATCGGCCTTCTCGCGGATATCGCGAAGGGCACCCTTGTCGAGCGTCGGGCTCATGTCGAGAATTGTCGGGAAGAACAGGCCCGCAAGGCCAAGCTCCTTGACAAGGTCAAGGCTTGCGAGCGGCCCGCGTTTCACGAACTCGGGAAGCTTCTGGCTATCGATACCCAGTCTCATAATAGTCTCTCCTTGGTGTTTCCTGATGGGATTCGCTGCGGTGACGATCCCTTGGTTGGTTGATTTTCTGGCATCATTGTCTGCGCGCTGGCGCCCCCCATGCTCAATTTTTGCCTCTGTTCGAGCGGCCTTTTGGCGCGAGCTTCCGTTCCAGATAGTGCTGGCCGATGGACGCAATCGTGGTGATCCCGAGATACCAAAGCGAGGCAACGCACAGGAGCTCGATGACGAGGAAGTTGCGGGCATAGATGGCCTGCGCCTGTGTCAACAAATCCTGCATCCCGATGACTGAAACGATGGCACTCGCCTTCAGCATGCCGATCGCCTGGTTTCCGGTCGGCGGGACGATCAGCCTTATTGCCTGAGGGAGGACCACCGTTCGCAGAGTCTGTGATGGTCTGAGGCCCAGAGACGATGCGGCTTCGCGCTGTCCCCGATCCACGGCAGTCAAGCCACCACGAATGATCTCGCTCATGTTCGCCGCCTCGTGCAGACCAAGCGCCAGGAAGCCGGCCAAGGCGGGCGTGACGATGTCGTTTACCGAAACCGACCAGGAACCGAATCCGATCTCGGGGACGAAGAGCGCGATGTTGAACCAGAAGAATATCTGGACGATCAGCGGTACGCCGCGGAACCACCAGACAAAGGCGACGGCGATCGCCTTGAGAACGAGGTTCTGGCTCGTCGCCATAATGGCGATGAGGCAACCGATGACGATGCCGGCGACCATGGCGCCGGCCGTCAATTCGAGCGTCAGAACGACGCCGCCAAGAATGACGGGGTCGATCATGTAGCGCGGGATCTCGCTCCATTGGACGCTCTGATTTCGCCCGACAGCCAGGACCATGAGGGCCAGCACAAGGATCGCAATACTACCGGTTGCGACCTGCCCCCAGCGTATCGGCTTGCGGACTGGAGGCACGATGGTCATACTGATCGGTTGAGCAAAGAGTGCCATGGCTCAATCCACCGGCATGGAGGCAGCATCGTTGAACTTGACGGTCTTCACGGCAAGCGGGCCAAGGCTCCATTTCTCCATGATGGCCTGATAGGCACCGCTGTCGACCATGTGCTGGAGCGAGGCAATCAAGGCATCCCGGAGCTCTGGATTATCCTTCGAGACCAGCATGCCAAGATAACCGACGGCGAGGCGGACATCGGGCAAGGCTTGCAAACCGACTCCTTTGCCGGTCTGCTTTTCGGTGGTGTAGACGCTCGTTGCATAACCATTGACGGTCGCATCGGCGCGGCCCGTTCGCACGGCCTGCAGGACGTCAGGCATTTTCGGGATGGACATGATCTCGATGGGCGCGGTCTTGCATTTTGCCGAAGCAGCAACGACGAGCCTGTTCTGGAAGGTTCCGACCGGCACGGCAACCTTCTTGCCGCAGAGGTCTTCCATGTTCTTGATGCCGAGCGGATTGCCCTTGACCGTCATGATGGTTGTTGCGTCATACATGTAGTCGATCACGTCGACCTGCTTTTCCAGTTCCACATCGTCATTGATGCCGGAAAGCGTCATGTCGAACCGCTTGGAGAGCACGGCGGGAACGATGGCTGCGCCCGCGCCGACATTGGTCATCTGCACATCGACGCCCAGAATGACGCCGAGCGCTGCCGCGAGGTCGGCATCGATGCCAATCAGCTTGCCGGCCTCGTCCTGGAAGCTGATCGGCGGCGTCAGATCCGTCGCAACCTTCAGCTCCTTCTTTTCCTTGATCGCGGCGGGCAAGCGATCTGCCAATTGCTGATTGAAGGCGACGCCTGGAAGTTTGGCCACATCCGCCTCTGGCACCATCTTCACGGGCGTACCCTCTGCAGCCTGCGCGGTTGAGGCGAGGAGAGCTAGAGCGACGCCTGCCAGGGCGGCTGTGAGAGTCTTCTTGAAACTATGCATGCGGAACCCCTTCTTCACATTATCTGTCGTCGTGAATTTTCAGATTGGACGAAGCAATCAGCATGCCAGTTCGACGTATCAGATCCTATATGACTGTTTTTAATTGCTTATTTTTTTAATACTCAGATCGCATAACGATGCGACTTTATTTTCGCATAAAGTTTCGCAAATTCTGATGAAAAAATAATCCATCGATTAATCCTGAGCATTTTGCTCACGAACAAAATCGTTAAATTATTGATTTAATTATACAATAGTATCGTCTGTCAGGCGTGTCCCGTTACTGCCATCCTCGCGAAAGGCCGCAAACTGACGCGGCTCGATGGCTTGCAACCCAGAAACCTGCACAACAAATCACCGTCGCCGATCACGAATGCACAATTAATGAATTCACACGAAAATTCGTTTTTATGTGATTATGAACTTACGAAAATGAACAAATCAAAAATAAATAAATATAATCAGTCCTTTGACAGTTTATCCGGAATATGGAAGGCGCAATTGGCACACCAATTGCAACTGCTGTTTCCATGACCCAAAGCGAACTCAAAATTGCCGATCGACCACACCTCCGCCTGAGACCGACAAGCGCGACGCCCTCGGCCATGCAGGCGCAACCCAAGGGGACATTCATGTCGCAGACCTCGAATGCAGCAGAAGGCAAGCAGCTTAGCGTTCGTGGCCTGACCCATAGCTACGGCGGACAGAATGCGATCAGCAACATCTCTTTCGAGATAGAAGCCGGTGAGATCGTTGCGCTACTGGGCCCGAGCGGCTGCGGCAAATCCACGGTGCTGCGCGCTATCGCAGGGCTGATCCAGCCGAAAAGCGGCGTGATCCAGCTCGGTGGCGAGGACCTTGCCAATGTTTCGGCGCGTGCGCGCGGTATCGGCATGGTCTTCCAGAACTATGCGCTGTTTCCACACCTGACGGTCGCCGAAAACATCGCCTATCCGCTGGCTTGCCAGAAGGTTGGGCGCTCCGAGCGGCGCGAACGGGTCGAGGAGATGCTCTCGCTCGTACAGTTGAAAGGGTTTGGTCATCGGCTGCCACGTGAGCTCTCCGGTGGTCAGCAGCAACGCGTCGCGGTGGCCCGTGCCATTGCCGGACGGCCTTCGCTTCTGCTTCTCGACGAACCGTTCGGTGCCTTGGACCGTGCACTGCGTTTCGACCTGCAGGTTGAGCTTCTCCATCTGCAGAAGACGCTTGGCATCACCACGCTGATCGTCACGCACGACCAGGAGGAGGCGCAGAGCCTCGCTGGACGCTTGGTGCTAATGAACAAGGGCAATGTCGAGCAGATTGATACGCCGATGGCCGTTTATGACCGGCCGAGGACCCTCTTCGTCAATACCTTCATCGGTCAGGCCAATGTGTTGCATGGAACGGTGGACCGCGTGGAGACGGAAGCAACCACGATCTCGCTGGCAAATGGCACGGCCTTCGTCCTCCCGCGTCGTCTGAATTTCACCACCGGCTCCAAGGTCACGATCACCTTCCGACCCGAAGATGTGCGTCTCTGCGCCACGCCGAGCGCCTCGGCCCTGCCGGCGCGACTGACCGTGTCAGTGCCGCTTGGGCCTACCCTTGTCCATGATCTCCTTCTCGAAGACGGGACAAACCTTCGTTCCTCGGAGGTCCGCGGGCCTTCGACCTTCATTCCCGAGCCGGGAGCACAGCTCTTTGCCGAGATAGACACCATGAGGTGTCACGCCTTTCCGAGCGAACCGGAAGCATTCCGTGAATAACAACAACAGAGGTGAACAGATGCAAGACTTCGACATCACAAGACGCCGTTTCGGACTGCTTGCCGCCGGTGCGGCCGTGGCAGCGACCGTTCCTTTCGCAGCCCGTGCGGCTGGTGGCACGGCGATTGCCGCGACCTTCCCAGGCAATTGGGAAGACGGCTATCGCACGGTGCTGACGCCGCTCGTGAAGGAGGCCGGTTTCGATCTGACCGTCGCCCCGGCAATGGCACAGGACCAACTCGCCAAGGTCATGGCAAGCCCCGGCAACCCGCCTTACGACACGCTTCTGATGTCACCCGGTCAGATGGCCATCGCCGTCGAGAACGACCTCATCCAGAAGATCGACCCGTCGAAGCTCAAAAATTGGGGAATGCTCGATCCGGCCTTCCAGGGCGAATATGGCCCAACCGTCACGGTCGAGGTCAACGGCATTGCCTATAACCCCGATCTCGTCCCGGCGCCGAAGGGCTACCGCGATCTCTTTGAAAACCCGGCTTACAAAGGGCTTGTATCGTGGACCGGCTTCGCCTCCAACACGGGCGTGATGGCCTACACCGAAATCGCCAAGATTTACGGCTCGGGTCCAACCGACATGGATGCCGTCTTCAAGCTGTTCAAGGAACACCCGGAGCAAATCAAGGGCGTAGTGGCCAGCACGAACCACCAGATGACGCTGTTCCAGCAGGGTGAAATTGCAGTCTTCATGTGCTCGACCGGCAATGTCGCGAAGTTGAAGGCGATGGGGCTGAAGGCCGAATTCGTTCAGCCGGAAACGGGTTCGCCCGCAGTGCCAGTCAACATTCATTTGACCAAGGGCGCCAAGAACGTTGACGCGGCCTATGCCTATATGGATGCCGCGATTTCCAAGGCCGCGCAGGACAAGCTGAAGATGCCGCCGCAGGAAATGTTCCCGACGAACAGGCAGGTCGAGCTGACGCCGGGCATCGAGGCCTATGTGAAGCGCGAGCAGCTTGCCTCTCTCGTTTATCCTGACTGGGCTGCCATCAACAAGAACCGGCCGGAATGGATCCGCCAGTTCGACGCCCTCGTCGCCGGTTGAGGTAGCACCATGAAAGCGAGCGGCTTCCCCTACGTTATCCCGATGCTTCTGCTGTCGGTGGCGTTCTTCGCGACGCCGCTCGCCGTCCTTGTCGGGTTCAGCTTCATTGGACCCGACGGCCTGTCCCTGCACAATTACGGGCGCTTTCTTGGCGATGCGTTCAACTATCGCGTTCTCGTCAACACCGCCAAGCTCGGGATACAGACCATCGTCACCACGACGCTGCTCGGTGTGCCGATCGCGCTGTTCTACTGGCACAGCGGCAAGACCGCACGCCAGATCATCATTTTCCTGACGCTGATCCCGATGTTGACCAGCAATGTGGTTCGGACCTTTGCCTGGATCGTCATTCTCGGGCGGCAGGGACCGATCAGCGAGACATTCGTGGCGCTTGGGCTGACTGACCGTCCCTTCACGCTCATGTCGACGGAACTCGGCTTGGTGATGGCCATGTGCCAGATCGACCTGCCTCTGATCATCCTTCCGCTGGTGGCGATCCTGTCGCGCATCCCAGTCACCTATACCGAGGCTGCGCAGGTTTCGGGCGCGGGGCCGTGGCGCATTCTCGTCACGGTCCTGTTGCCGATGATGCTGCCTGGACTTCTGGCGGGCTGGATTCTCGTCTTTGCCAGCACCAGTGCTTCCTTTGTCACCCAGGCGGTGATTGGCGGCGCGCGCAACGTCTATGTGCCGCAATTGATCTATCGAGAGGTCGGCACGCTGTTCGACTGGCCGATGGCGTCTGCCATCGCCGTCGTGCTCCTCATGTCGACCGGCATTCTTCTCGTCGGCATGACCATGATTTCCCGTCACCGGAGGCTTGTCGGCCATGCCTAGAAAATCCGAAAACCCGGTCCCCGCCATTCTCTACAAGGCATTCGTCTTCGGTTTTGGTGGCCTGAGCCTGATCTATCTTGTAGCCCCGATCGTCATCGCGATCACCATGTCGTTCACGTCCGGGCAGACGCTCAAATACCCCCCGGAAGGGTTCTCGCTGCGCTGGTATGAGGCGTTGCTCGATCCTATCCGCTCCGGGACGGAGCATATTGCCGCCGGCAACTCGCTGAAGATCGCAGGCCTTGCCGTTCTCGGCTCGCTTCTCTTCGCCGTGCCCGCCACGATCGGCATGGCTCGGCTGCAGCGTCGGTCGGTCAACACGATCGAGCCGTTGCTTCTCGCCCCGCTGGTCTTGCCGAGCCTCGTTTATGGTCTGGCGGCGCTGATCGTCGCCAATTTCGTTGGCTTGCAGCCTTCGCTCTGGCTGACGGTCGTCGGCCATGTGGTGGTTTTCGGGCCTTTGATGTACCGCGCCGCCTCGGTCGTCGCACAAGGTATCAATCCCTCGCTGGCGGAAGCGTCGACAGTGATGGGAGCCACATGGTTCACGACGCTGAGGCGCGTGATCCTGCCCTTGCTGACACCCGGCATTCTCGCCGGCGCATTCCTCGTCTTCATCCAGTCGCTCGACAATGTTTCCGTCTCGCTTTTCCTTGCCGATGCACAGACGACAGTGCTGCCGCTCAGGATGTTTGCGCTGATCGAGGAGTCGCTCGACGTGCGCGTTGCGGCAATGTCCGGCCTGCTGATCGGCCTGACGCTGGTGGTGATGCTGGTGGCAAGGCGGGTGCTGGCGCCTACGCGACAGGCCTGACGAACAAGAACAATATTGGAAGGAATAGCCCATGAACATGACCGCCACCAGAACAGGAGCCTATCGCATCGGCTCGCTGCTCGCCGACTTTCAGCCGGATTTTGATTTCGCAGCGCCCTTGCCCTTACCCGTCGAGGAATTCGAGGAACGTCTGCGGCGTATCCGCCGCCAGGCGGTGGAGGCTGGGCATGACGCCCTGATTGTCCACACGGGTGGTGTGGGCTGGTTTCACACGTCGAACCACTATCTGCGCTATATCTGCGACTGGATGCGCGAAGGCGTGCTGATCATTCCGACGGATGCCGACAAACCGATGGTGCTTTTGTCCTTCTTTACCCAGTCCGTCCTCCTGCCACCGGGAGGCGAGCCGGTTCTTGTTGAGGACATCTGGCAGATTGGCCCGATTGGGCGGGAATATGCTGACCGTCCGGGCGACAGCGTCATCAAGACCGCCGAAAAATGTGCCGAACTGCTGGCAGGCATGGGGCTATCGAAAGCGCAGATCGGCCGCATTGGCGACCGCACCTCGCTCACCTTCTGGGCAGGCCTCGACGCATTGATGCCAGGCGTGAAATTCGTTGCCGACAATGCCATTCTCGACCGCATGCAAAAGGTCCGCTCGCCACGCGAGATCGAGATGTTTCGGGCGGCCGCCCAATTGGTCAGCATCGCCACTCAGGCGGCCTATCACGTAGCGAAACCCGGCGTGACCGACCACGAGATCTACGCGGCCTTCACCCAGGCGCAGCTTTCCTTCGGCGGTGAGACCGGTGACGGTTACCAGATCGGCATCAACGAATTTGGCACCCATTGCGGCAAGCCCTATGGCCATGTCGTGCGACCGGGAGACCTGATCAATCTCTATGTCTCCAACGTCACCTATCGGGGTTACACCGCTCAGACTGCAAGGATGATCGCCGTTGGCGAGATCACCAGGCGCCAGGAAGAGGTGCTCGCCGCCTGTACCGAAGGTGTCAAGCGGGCGGAAAAGCTGATCCGCCCCGGTGCCCTGATGCGCGACGTGAACAATGCGGCCTTCGAGCCCATGATCGAGCGCGGCATGCTGGCGTCGCCGGAAGCCCGGACCATGCCTTACAACTGGGCACCGATGGATGACGGCAGCGCGAGGCTTATCCCGCGCCAATATGTCAAGAACATCGACTGGGAGGCGCAGGGCCGCACGCTCATGCATGTCTATCCGGCGACACATGGCCCGCATAACCCCAATCTCGGCCATTCGGTCGGCATGGCCGGCGGCCAGAACAGCTTCAATATATCCTCCCATAACTACGATCTGATGGAGGAGGGAATGATCTTCGTGCTCCACACACAGTGGCTTGAGCCACTGTCGGCCGGCTGCAATGTCGGTGACATGTATGTCGTGACCAAGAACGGGTTCGAAAACCTGTCGCGCCACACTCCGCTTGAAACCCACCGCATTGCTGCCGAGGCCTGAGATGACCGATACGACCCGAGCGCACACCCATTTCGATTTCTCCAGGCTCACCGAGCGCGAGCGCTACAAGATCCTGATCGGCACCGTTATCCCGCGCCCGATCGCGCTTGTAACAACCGTCGACAGAGACGGTCGCCCCAATGCCGGGCCGTTCAGCTTCTTCAATGTGCTGACCCATGATCCGGCAATCGTTGCGATCGGCGTGGAAAATTACGCCGACATGCGCTTCAAGGATACGGCCCGCAACATCCGCGAGACCGGTGAATTCACCGTGCATATCTGCGACAACGCACTCGTGGACCAGATGGAGATCTGCGCCATCAAATTTGGTCCTGGCATCAACGAGATGGAAGAGGCGGGTCTCGAAACCGTGCCGGGCGAGATGGTGTGCAGCCCACGCATTCTCGCAGCACCCGCAGCACTTGAGTGCCGTCGCCACACCACCTTGCAGGTAGGTCCCGCCCGCGAGATCATCCTCGGTGAAGTCGTCGGCGTCTTCGTGCGCAGCGGCGCCGTCAACACATCCAACCTGCATATCGACCAGCAAATGATAGACGCCGTTGGCCGCATGGGCGGGCATACCTATACCCGCACCCGCGACCAGTTCGACATCAAGACGCTGAGTCCGCAAGAATGGGAGAGCCGGAAGATTTGTAAGACCGACGCGGCTGAGTAAAGGCGCGGATCAGGAAGCGGCAGCCCCAATCGCGGATTGCGACCTCGAGAACGTGGCTAAGGATCGCAAGCTCTCGAACAGTCGTAGATGGAGCTACGTTCTGAAGCCGCTCGTCACGGAACGACGCAATGTCCTGCTGGCTCAGGCCAACCATCGTCCGGTAGGCGAGATCATGGCGGCGCAAAACGTCGATGCGCTGTATCTCTTGGACGGCCCCGCGTTTCAGGGGCGACACTTCTCGCTGATATCGTTCGAGCAACTGCCCGAGCGCGGCGCTTTCGAGTATTTTTGTGTCCGGTGCAGTTCCGCACCTATCAACCTGTGCTTCGAGGTCGCGTGCCCACTTTTCGGCTTCGAGTTTGGTGACGAAGCTCTTGCAGCGGGGCTTCATACCGCGCCTTCGCACTTGTGCTTGGCAGCGCCCTCTGAGTTTCCGATTGTCGCCACCGTGATCTCCAACATTCATTGTCGATCACGCGTACCGAGCCGCTTGGAGTTGACCGCGAAACCTCTACACTCTTAGCAAAAGTTTTCACTACGCTTTGGTCCAAGGGCCTCACGAAGCGCGATATTGCGAATGATATTAATCTACCATGGGAAGAGATCGAATCGCTTGTTTTTGGGCTGACCGGGTCTTCTCTGGTGCGGCCCACAGAGGGTAACCTATCCGTTGTAAGTCAAAAGCGCTAACGCACACCGGCGGGCGCTCATCTCGAATGCCTAGCCGGGCCTGCAATGTTCAGTCCAACCTACAGCATCATTGGCGCAGTGCCGACAATGTGGCCCTACCGCTCGAAATGAGGCGTGTCACAAATTAAGTGAATACAACTAATCTAACATTGAGAGAGAAACCTTGTCACCCAAGGCAAATTATGGCGGAGAGGGTGGGATTCGAACCCACGATACCCTTGCAGGTATGCCGCATTTCGAGTGCGGTGCATTCGACCACTCTGCCACCTCTCCGCATGCGCGAACGCTTGCGTTGCGCGCTTCTCTTAAACATCAATGGCCGGGCTGACAAGGGGAATTTCGTGTTTGTGTCACAAATTATTCGTCATGGGTGAGGCTGGGGAAATGCATCGGCTTCTGGCTGTTTTCGCCGATATTTTTAAGATAACGCGCACTATCCGCAGGGGTGCGCGTCACATTCGATAGCAGCGTCAGATCCGTTGATAACGCCGCAAGATTTCCAGGATTTTTTCATCCTGCTCTTTATCCGGCAGAAGGGCCGGTTGGCGGCTGGCGCCGACGGATGGGTCCTGGAGATAAAGTGAGCGTTTAACCATGGCCGGTGCGAAGCCGAGGGCGTAGAGATCGGTGCGAAAGTCGGCGTAGATTGCCTGCTGGCGTTCGGCCTCGGTGATATCACCGGCGTTGAAAGCATTGAGAATGCCGGCGAGCACATCCGGCAGCGCGTTGCCGAGGCCGGAAATGCAGCCTGCCGCCCCGTTCTGCAACGACCAGAGAACGAGGTGATCCGGGCCGGAATAAACCTCGAAGCCGGGCATCTCCTTTGCCACCTGAAGATAGGCTTCGAGCGTCTGCTGAGCGCCGCCGGAATCCTTGATGCCGGCAATATTGCCATGGGCAGCAAGTTTGCGGGCGGTTTCCGGCTCTATGTGGTTCTGGGTGCGGGCGGGAATGTCATAGAGATAGACCGGCGTTTCAACGGCGTCAGCCACGGTGGAGAAATGGCGGATCAGGCCATCCTGCGTGCAGGCGATGAAGAAGGGCGTGATGACGGCGATACCGTCGACGCCGATGCGGTCGAAGGCTTTGGCAAGTTGCAGGGTTTCGAATGTGGCGGGCATACCCGCATTCACGATCACCTTGGCACGGCCGGCAACTTCGTCCACCACCTCTTCCGTCAGCCGGATTTTTTCCGCATGCGTCAGCGCGGTAAAATCGCCATTTGTGCCGGCACACATGATGTTGTTGCCGGCCGCCACCTGGCGGCGCACCTGCGCACGGGTTGCCTCATAGTTGATGGTTTCGTCCTCGTTGAAACAGGTGACGAGCGCGACGAAAGCTTGCTTGCTCATGAAAGAACTCCGCTTGAATTTCCGATGGCGTCACCGGCAACGGCCGGATGACGCTGAGATTGCATATCGGGGTCGGGATCGAGGCTCGCGGATAGAAGGGCACGGGTATAGGCCTCGCGCGGCGCTTCGAAAACCTGCCGAACCGTGCCGAACTCCACCACCTCTCCACGCTGCATGACCATGACGTGATCGGCAAAATCCCGAACCACCGGCAAATCATGCGCAATGAAGATGAAGGAGAGGCCCATTTCGCGGCGCAGCTTGTCCAGCAGTGCGATAACCTGCGCCTGAACCGAAACATCGAGCGCCGAGACCGCCTCGTCGCAGATGATGAGCTTCGGTTCCAGCGCCAATGCGCGGGCAATCGCGATCCTCTGCCGCTGACCGCCGGAGAACTGATGCGGATAACGGCGCATATGTTCCGGCGAGAGACCCACCTGATGCAGCAATTCGGCGACCCGCTCACGCCATCTTGCCCTGGGCAAGATCTCCGGATGGATGACCCAGGCCTCGGAAATCAGCTGAAACACCGTCATGCGCGGATTGAGCGACTGGGTGGGATCCTGAAACACCATCTGCAAATCGCGCCGGAGCGCGAAGAGTTCGGCAGGCGGAAGCTTGAAGAGGTCGCGACCCTTCCACAAGGCGCTGCCCGCATCCGGCTCGTCAAGGCGAAGTAGAATACGCGCCAACGTCGATTTGCCGGAACCGCTTTCGCCGACGACCGCGATGGTTTCGCCTTCCATGAGGTCGAAGGAAATGCCCTTCAGCGCCTCGAAGGCGCCGTAACGCTTGCGCACATCACGCACGCTGAGCAGCGCTTCGCCCGTCGCCTGCGACTCGTGCATGTCGCCCCTGCCGGGTGCTGCACTGATGAGCTTGCGGGTATAGGGATGCTGCGGATTGCGATAAACCTCGCGCACCGTGCCGGCCTCGACCAGAACACCCTTTTCCATCACCACCACCCGGTCGGCGATTTCGGCAACGACGCCGAGATCATGGGTGATGATGAGCACGGCCATGCCGGTTTCCCGCTGCAATTCCTTGAGCAGCGAAAGCACCTCGGCCTGCACCGTCACGTCAAGCGCGGTGGTCGGTTCATCCGCGATCAGGAGATCGGGCCGAAGAGCCAGCGCCATGGCGATCATGACGCGCTGGCGCTGGCCACCCGAAAATTCATGCGGATATTTCTTCAAGGCCCCGTCCGGGTCGGGAATGCCGACGCGGGCGACAAGCCGCCTCGCCTCCGCTTCGGCCTTTGCCTTGTCCATGCCGTGGGTGGTCATCGCCTCACGGATCTGCCAGCCGACGGTATAGACCGGATTGAGATGGCTGAGCGGGTCCTGAAAGATCATGGCGATACGCCGGCCGTTGATCTCGCGGCGCGCTTCGGCCGGCATGGTCAGTAGGTCCTGACCGTCAAGCAATATCTGGCCGCTGCTGATATGTCCGGGCGGCATGTCGATGAGGTTCATGATAGCCGAGGACGATACCGACTTGCCCGAGCCGCTTTCGCCGAGGATGGCCAGCGTTTCGCCACGGTCGAGATGGTAGGAGACATCCTTTACCGCATGGACGACACCGCTTGCGGTGTGGAACTCCACGGAAAGGTTGCGCACGTCGAGAAGATGGTCAGCCATGCTTGCTGCCTTTCATTTCCAGCCGCCAGCGCTGCACGGGATCAAGCGCGATGCGCAGCCAGTTGGAAAGCAGGTTGAGCGACAGGGTGGTGAGGATGATGGCAAGCCCCGGCCAGAAGGACAGCCACCAGGCATTGGTGAGATATTGCCGCCCCTGCGAAATCATCAGGCCCCAGGTGATTTCCGGCGGCTGAATGCCGATGCCAAGGAAGGACAGCGCGCTTTCCGCCAGCATCACATAGGCGAAATCGAGCGTGGCGAGCGTCGTCAGCGTCGGCAACACGACGGGCAGGATGTGGCGGAACAGGATGCGTTTGCCCGATGCGCCCATGACCCTTGCCGCCTGCACGAACATGCGTTCGCGCACCTCCAGCACCTCTGCCCGCGTGGTGCGGATGTAAACGGGAATGCGGGTGATGGCGAGAACCAGCATCAGGTTGAGAATGGAGGAACCGAGCAGATAAAGCACGATGACCGCGATCAAGAGCGACGGGAACGACATGATCACATCCGCAAGCCGCATGATGATCTGGCCGACACGGTTGGAGGAAAAACCGGCGATCAACCCGAGCACGGTGCCGGTGATGGCGGAAAGAAGCACCGCGCCGGCGGCGATCATCATCGTGTTTTGCGTGGCGGCGACAATGCGCGCGAGAAGCGAGCGGCCGAGCGCATCCGCCCCCAGCCAGAAATACCACTCGCGCTGCCAGTCGAACGGGGCGAGGTTGCGCCCGCGCAGGTTCTGTTTCGTCGCCAGATCGCCAAGCCAGGCAGGGCCGACAAAAGCGAGGATAACAACGATGATGAGGAAGATCGCGGCGCAGAGCGCGAATTTATCCGCCCACAACATGCGCAGCATGCGTCTTGCGAAGGACGGCTCGGCGATGATTTCGGTGTCGGCGCTGGAAAGGCTCATGGCTGAACGGCCTCCTCAGTGCCGGATACGCGGATCGAGGAGCGCATAGGCGATATCGATCAGAAGATTCATCAGGAAGATCGCCAGCGCGGTCACGAGAATGGCAGCGAGCACGACGTTGAAATCGCGCTGCAGAATGGAATCGATCATCAGCTTGCCGACACCGGGAAAACCGAAAATGGTTTCGACGATGACAGCACCATTGAGAAGGCTTGCTGCCTGGTCGCCAATCACGGTGATGACCGGCAGCATGGCGTTTCGCAAAGCGTGAATGAAGATGATCGGACCCGATTTCACGCCCTTGGCGCGCGCCGTTTTGACATAGGCCGAGGACAAAGCGCCGATCATCGAGCCGCGCACTACCTGCACGATAATGCCGAAGGGGCGCACAAACAGGACCGCAATCGGCAATATCCAGTGCAGCACGGAGCCCGTTCCCGACGTGGGCAGCCAGGCGAGATTGACCGAGAATACGACGATAGCGACAATCGCCAGCCAGAAATCCGGCACGGATGCACCGATGAGCGAGATGCTCGAGGCCATGCGGTCGAAGAAGCCGCCGGATCGGAAAGCCGCAAGCGAACCGATGACGATGGCGGCGGTGGTAACGAGCGACATGGTGATGACCGCGAGCCACAGCGTCCAGACGAAAGCCTCCAGCACCACATCCAGCGCTGGGCGGGCTTTTCTGAGCGATTCTCCGAGATCCCCAGTCATTACATCGCCCGCATAACGCAAAAACTGCACCATCAGCGGATCATTCAGCCCGTGCAACGCCCGGAACTGCTGCTTCAACTCTTCCGAAGCCTCCACCGGCAGAAACAGTGCGGCCGGGTCCCCCGTCAGGCGCGACAGGAAAAAAACCATGACGATGAGGCCGATCAGGGAGATCAGGCTTGCAACGGAACGTTTTCGGATGAAGCTCAGCATGGTTGCCTCCGGTTTTTCAATGCGGCGACGAAGCTTTCGCCGCGCCGCCGCTTCTCAATTGACAAGACGCGGGGTCTTATTTGATGCCGATTTCCGAAAGCTGCAGCATCGAGTTGGTGGCGATGGTGGGCTTGAAGTCCAGCCGTTCCGAGACGCGGGAGAAGCCAACCATGTGGAACAGCAGCACATCCGCCACCACATCGTCATGCAGATAAGCGATCAGTTCCGACCAGAGCTTGGCGCGTTCGTCACCCACGGCTGCGGACGCACGTTCGATCAGATCGTCCACCTTCTTGTCCGAGAAGCCGGACTGCGTGCCCTTGGTGGCATATTTGAAGAACATGGTGAAGGACGGGTCGCCCTTTGAGTTGTCGTGCATGGCGGCGACGATCTGCGGTCCGCGGCCTTCCTTGAAGGGCTTGGAGTAATAGCTTTCGTGCTCGGCCACTTCCACGAATTTCAGGTCGATCTTGAAGCCGACATCCTGCAATTGCTGCTGGATCGCTTCCATGATCTCGGTGACGTTGGGGAAATTCGCGGTACGCGCGATGATGGTGATCGGCGTATCCACCTTCACACCGGCAGCCTTGGCTTCCTCGAGCAGCTTTTTTGCGCCCTCGGGGTCATAGGGGAAGACCTTGACGTCGGGGTTCCAGCCAAGCGTGGTCGGCGGAACGAGAGCGGTGGCCAGCACGGCACCTTCCGGAACCAGCGTGCCGAGGAAGGCCTGCCGGTCGATGGCAAGGTTGAGTGCGCGGCGCACCCGCACATCGTTCAGCGGCGCAATATTGTGATCGAGACGCATATAGACCGTCTCGCTGTCGAGATAGGAGAAGTCGGTCTTCGTATTGGTAGCGTCGAGCTGCGAAATGGAAGGTGAAAGATCGGCTTCGCCGGTCTGCACCATGGCGGCGCGAACCGAAGGATCGGCGCGGAAAAGATAGGTCGCTTCCGTCACCTGCGGCTTGGCGCCCCAATAATCGTCGCGTGCGGTGAGGACAATCTGTTGGCCCGGCGTCCAGTTGGTCAGCTTGTAAGGCCCGGTGCCGACAGGCTCGCGGATGAATTCCATCTTGGTTTCTTCGGGAACGATGGTGACGAGCGACATGAGGAGCGGCAGAATGGGCTGCGCCGGGTCGGTCTTGAAGTCTATCGTGTGGTCATCGACGATAGACGGGGTCACCGTCATGCCGCCGAAATAACGGCGGGACTCGCAGGCGTTCTTGTCGCTCATGATGCGTTCGAAGCTGTGCTTGACGTCCTTGGCATCGAATGCCGTGCCGTCGGAAAACTTCACGCCTTCACGCAGGTGGAAACGCCAGCTTCCATCGGCATTCTGCTCCCACTTCTCGGCGAGGCGCGGCTGAACGCCCTTATTGCCGCGAACATCGAGCTCGGTCAGCGTCTCGCTGACATTTTCCATGATGATGCGGCCGATATTGGAGCGGGTGGCCATGCAGGGCTCCAGCAGGTCCGCCTCTTCCGCCAGCACGATCTTGATCGGCCCCGATTCCGCGAGCGCCGGCGAAACCGCGGCGCTGAGGGAACCCAAGACAAGGGCGCCCGCAATCAATGACTTCTTCATTCCGTTCTCCTCCCAGATTCAGAAATTCAGCAACATGGCGGCGCGCCGCAAGGGGCATCTGAAAATCCCCATCTCCTGCATTGAGGAGCATGGCTTGCGGATGATTGTCTCCTCCACCCGTAAACAGAGCATCGACGTTATCGCATTTTTTGTCAATTTATTTTTCGAAGGCAATTTTTATTCAAACCAAATTCATTATTTTTTTTATTTAAAAACAAAGATTTAGTTCAGAAATCCAAAAACGATTGATCCTCTTTTTTCATCAAATAAACTTGACAACTTTTTTAATATGTCATTTTCATCGGAACAAGAGGAGACCACGATGACCCCTGATGACATCGCTCAAGCCATGACCGGAGCCATCCATGCCGTGTCGGAAGACCGGCAGGAAGCGTTCCTGCCGTCACCCATGATCCAGAACCATGCGAGCTTCCTGCACCTTCTGGATGACGGCACCCTGCTCTGCGCATGGTTCGGCGGCACGCTGGAAGGAAAATCGGATATTTCGATTTTCGCATCCGTGCTGACAGCGGGTGCAACCCGCTGGGGACCGCCGCAGCGCCTGAGCCACGACCCCGCTCATTCCGAACAGAACCCGGTCCTCTTCACTGCGCCAGATGGCGTTCTCTGGCTGTTTCACACAGCCCAGCCCTCCGGCAATCAGGATGAATGCCGCATTCGCATGGCGCGCATCCACCGAGACGCGACTGCACCGGAAAAGCTTATTTCCGAGGAAGGCCGTTTTCTCGATCTCCCGCAGGGCTGTTTCATCCGCGCACCGCTGCGCATCCGCGATGACGGCGCTTGGCTGCTGCCGATCTTCCGCTGCGTCCAGCGCCCCGGCCAGAAATGGAACGGCAGCCATGATACGGCAGCGCTCGGCATATCCACGGACAATGGCGCGACTTGGCAATTGCAGGAGCTGGAGGAATCGACCGGCTGCGTGCATATGAGCCCGGTCGCGGTGACGGACGGGCGCTACGCCGCCTTCTTCCGCCGCCGTCAGGCCGATTTCGTCTATCGCACCGAAAGCACCGATGGCGGCCGCTCGTGGTCAAAGCCAAAGCCGACCGATGTGCCCAACAATAATTCCTCCATTGCCGTGATCAGTCTCAACGATGGCAGGCTGGCTATGATCTGCAACCCCGTCAACGCCGCGCAGTCGAGCGACCGCCGCGCCTCGCTTTATGACGAGCTGGGAGAGGAAGACGACAGGCCGGATGCCGATCCGAGCGGCGGCTGTGTACCGGTCTGGGGCGTGCCGCGCGCGCCGGTTTCTATCTGCCTGTCCGACGATGACGGGCGCAGTTTTACCACCCGGATACTGATCGAAGACGGACCGGGCACCTGCCTTTCGAACGATTCGACCGATGGGCGCAATCTGGAAATGTCCTATCCGTGGCTTCTGGAAGCGCCGGACGGTACGCTGCATGCGAGCTACACCTATCATCGCCGCGCAATCAAATATGTCCGGCTGGCGCCCGGCTGGGCTGACGAGAACGACGGGAGACAAAAATGAGCAACATCATTGGCATCACTATGGGCGACCCCTGCGGCGTCGGCCCCGAGATCACGGTGCGGGCGCTCGCCGAAATGTCCGCCCCGGATCGTGCGGCGACGCGGATTTACGGCAACCTCGCCACGCTGGAAGCGGCGCGGGATGCGCTCGGTGTTGATATCGATCTCACTCAATATGTGGTCGACCTGCCTGTGGAAGGCGCGCCGCTGCCTTGGGGTACATTGTCGCCAGTGGCCGGAGACTCCGCGTTCCGTTTCATCGAAAAGGCCGTTCGCGATGCCGAAGCGGGCGCAATCGGCTGCATCGTCACCGCGCCGATCAACAAGGAAGCCCTGAATCTCGCCGGTCATCATTATGACGGGCACACCGGCATGTTGCGAAGCCTCACCGGCTCCTCGGCCGCCTATATGCTGCTCGCCTCCGAACGGTTGAAGGTCATTCACGTTTCCACCCATGTTTCCCTGCAGGAGGCCATTCGCCGGGCGACGACGGAGCGGGTGCTGGCAACCATCCGAGCCGGCAACGCGCATCTGAAGCGCATCGGCTACGAGCGGCCGCGCATCGCGGTTGCCGGCATCAACCCGCATTGCGGTGAAAACGGCCTGTTCGGCACCGAAGATGACGACCGGATTGCGCCAGCGGTCGCTGCCGCCCGCGCCGAAGGCATCGAGGTGCAGGGGCCGATTTCCGCCGATACCGTGTTCCACCGGGCCTATTCCGGCGCTTTCGATCTCGTCGTCGCGCAATATCACGATCAAGGCCATATCCCGATCAAGCTTGTCGCCTTCGACACCGCCGTCAATGTCTCTGTCGATCTGCCGATAGACCGTACCTCCGTCGATCACGGCACGGCTTTCGATATCGCCGGCAAGGGCATCGCCAATCACGGCAACATGAATGCGGCCATCGCCTATGCGCGCAAGCTGGTGGCGGGCAAGGAACGGAAGGAATGAGCACCATGTCGACAGCTCCCATTCTCCTCCACCAGCCAAGACGGCTCGCCGTCGGCGCCGGCACCATTTCACAGATCGGCACCTGGGCGGGAAAAACCGCATCGACCCTGATTATCGCCACACCGCTGACGGCGAAATTTGCCGAACGGCTGCAATTGCAGGGCCCTTTCACGATCTTCGACGCCATTCCCGGCGAGCCGGACACAACAACGCTGGAAGCCGCCCTTGCCGCAGCACGCGCTGCCAGGCCAGATCTCGTCATCGGCCTCGGCGGCGGTTCGGTAATGGATGTGGCGAAGCTGGTCGCTGCTCTCTGGAATTCCAACCAGTCGCTTGAAGACGTGGCCGGGCCGAACAGGGTTGCCGGGCGCGACACACGGCTGGTGCAGATCGCCACCACTGCCGGCACCGGCTCGGAAGCCGGCATCCGTTCGCTCATCACAGACCCGGTGAAAGGCAACAAGATCGCGGTCGAAAGCCCTTATCTGATCGCGGATTTCGCCGTGCTCGATCCGGAACTCACCTATTCCGTCCCATCAGCCGTTACGGCGGCAACCGGGGTGGATGCCATGGCCCATTGCGTCGAAGCCTTCACCAACCGCAAGGCCCATCCGATGATCGACGGTTTCGCGCGCATGGGCTTTGCACTGGTCGGTAAATATCTGGCGCGCGCCGTTCGCGACGGTGCGGATACCGAAGCGCGGGAAGGCATGATGCTCGCCTCCTATTATGGCGGCATCTGCCTCGGCCCCGTCAATACGGCGGCCGGCCACGCCATCGCCTATCCGCTCGGCACGCTTCTCAACCTGCCGCACGGGCTGGCAAACGCCATCGTGTTTCCGCACGTTCTGGCCTTCAACCAGCCTGCGGTTTCGGCGAAGACGGCGGAAGTGGCGGGAGCGCTCGGGCTTCGCGAGCACCTTTCGCCGGACGATCTGCGCAAGGCGGCAACGGATTTCTGTGCCGGGCTCGGCATCGAAATGTCACTCGCACGGCATGGCGCGACTGAGGCCGATCTTCCCCGATATGCCGAGGATGCGCATGCCATCCGTCGGCTAATGGACAATAATCCCGTCGATATGAGCGTCGAGGACGTGCTCGGCATTTACCGCCACGCCTTCTAAGCAAAAATCCGGTGCGCGGACGCGCATCGGTCTTCGGCCGCCCGCTTAATCCGCGTGCGAAGACTCGAACAGGCGGTCGCGCGATCCGGTCAGGTGCTGGAGCATCAACTGGCGCGCCGCCTCTGCGTCCCCATCGGCAATCGCCTTTGCGATTGCCTCATGCTCGGCGAAAACACGCGTCAGGCCGGATGCCTCCCGCTTCACCGACATGCCGTGGAACTTCATTCCCATTGCAATATGGTCCTTGAGCGCTTCCATCGCGGTGGAGAAATAGCTGTTTCGCGCCGCCCGCGCGATGGCGAGGTGGAACTGATAATCGGCATCCTCACGGTGGGACTGGCGATTGGTCGCATCCCGCATCAGTTCGAGCGCCTTCCGGATCGCCGCAAGTCTCTCGCCATCGTGCCGCAAGGCTGCCGCGGCCGCCGCAGCCGGCTCCAGCGTCAGCCTGAATTCGTAACAGTTGAGAAGATCAGCAACGTTTTCAAGCTGCCCGAAGCCAAGCGGCTCGCGCAGGCCAAAAGCCCTGACATAGCTGCCGGAGCCCCTGCGGGAATAAATGAACCCCTGCTCGCGCAGCCGCCGTAACGCCTCGCGCACGACAGGTCGCGACACTTCGAATTCCATGGCGAGTTCATGCTCTGTCGGCAGCCGCTCATCCGGCTTGTAGGCCCCGGATTTGATCGCCCGGTGCATTCTCTCGAAAATAATGTCCGGAAGTGCCTTGCGCGCCGTTTCTTTCATCAGCCCCATCTGGTCAGCTCTCTCCAGCGTCATTGTCGCCAAGCATCATTTTCGCTATCCGTTTCAACGTGTCAGCTTGCCCAAAACCGCCGGATTTCGCAATGATGCATTGATCTCCGGACCAGCCGACCCCGAGACCCGGCAGGCATTCGCCGGCAAGACGCAGGCGCGAAACGCCCATGGCCCGCAGCACGGCCTCTGCCGTGGCTCCGCCCGATAACAGCAGCCTGGCGGCGCTCGCGGTAAGATGCGGCACGACGCCCTCCGCCAACCGGTCTGAAACCGCAAGTGGCGACAGATTTTCCATACCCTGCGTCGCTTGAACCAGCGTCAGAGCGGCACCGTCATCGGTGTGGCGGGGCATGACGCCATTCGGCGCCTCTATGATCGAGACAGGTCCAACGCTTTTGAGAACGTCGATCTGCTCCACCGTGATCGGATCGCGGGACCCGATGACAAAAAGCCCCCTGCCGGGTGGAATGATCGCCGCTTCAGGAACAGCCTGCGCCGTCATCGCTTCAGCCAGCGCCTCGGCAAGCCCACGCGCGCCAACCAGAAGATCGGCCCCTTCTGCCTGCGCAGCGGCGAGAGCTTCCCTGATATCGCCCTGTGATCGCGTGTCGGGTATCGTGCAGCGGCCGGCATGTCCGCCCAGCCTTTCATGAACCGGAATGGCAGCTTCGACGCCAAAGCCGGAAACGGCTCCGCCAGTAACGACACGTCCGAAATCCGGAATGGCGGGCGCGACAAGCGCGTGCCGATAGGAAATCGCATCCATTTCCGCCGCAATATGCCCTTTCAGGCGGGAATCGATCTTCTTGAAAAGGACAGCATCGGCGGGAGCCAGCCCCAACAGTTCCTGCGTGCGACGCCGGGCTTCATCCGCTTCGCCATCGCGGCAGCCGAGATTGACGCTAAGGACGGCGGGCGCATCCGCCAGCGCCGCACGCACACCGTCAAGCCCGATCGCAACCTCGGTCGCCAGCCCGCGCCCGGCAAAGGGAGCGGCGGCGTCGAGCGCTCCGGTCAGATCATCGGCAAAAATCAGCAGCACGGGTGAGGCCTTCATAAAAGTTGTAATGTTTTACGTCGATAAATTTATTTATAATCAATAGATAAATAGATGTGAATAACAAAAATTATGGCGCATCTTTTCGGATTGGCCAATTCGGCCGCAAAGAGGCTCAAAGAACGAAATAGGAAATCGGAAACGGCAAATAGAACGCCAAACGCGGGCCGCAGCCATATATGGCGAGACGGCCGAGAGATTGCGAACGAACAACGTCGCTAGATGAACCGGAAGGGCAGGCCCGAGATGAGCGCCTTGACGAAGCGCTTTTTCTGAAAGCGTCCATTCAGCGATACACGCGGTAACTGCGTCGGCTTTTCAAGGCTGTGGGGACCGATAACGCCCGCCTGCGTGGTCACTGCCGCGGAAAATCCTGCATCTTGAACCGCTTTCGCTTCCCGTTCTCCCACGGCCTTTACCCAGCCATAGGGATAGGAAAAGGACCGTGGCCGATGGTCGGCATAGGCTTCCACCCGGCGCGTCGATTCCGCGATCTCATAAGCCAGACGCGCCGCATCGACCTTACGCATATTCACATGCGTCATGGTATGCGCGCCGAAATGCACCAGAGGGTCCTTCGCCAGCGCCCTGAGCTCATCTTCATCCATGACAAGTTCGTCCACGATCGCGATGGGATCGACGCCATGCTGCCTCGCGACATGATCGATCCTTTCCACCGCCTCGTCTTCGGAAAAGTTCTGGACAAAATCTTCAAGCCGCATGAATGCCTCCGCTTTCTGCGAAGGGCTGGCGCATGCCACATGCTCCGGCCCCGCCCCGAAATCGAATTCGAACGACGCGGCTTTCTGCGTCAGGGCAGCGGCGGTTTCCCACCAGAGGCTGCGTGTTCGCTCCACAAAACCCGGCGTGATGAAAATCGTGTAGGGAACGGCATATTTACGGAAGATCGGCGCGGCATAGTCGGCATTGTTTCGATAGCCGTCATCAAGCGTGAAGGCGCAGAACGACCGGCCCTCGTGATTATCGGCAAGCAGAGCCGGCAGATCGTGCAGATGCACGGGAACGAGACCGCATTCGAGTGCGGCCTGTATCGCCTCTTCCAGAAATTGCGGCGTGACGGACAATTGCACATTGGGTGCGAAAGCCGAAACAGCGCCTCCGGGGCGCACATGATGAAGCGTGAAGATCACACCACGGCCGGCAAAAGACGGAAATGCCGAACGGACGGCCGGGAGAGAACTCACCTCCAGCCCCGCCCTTATGGCTCCATATTTCACAAGGCGTTTTATCGGCTGAAAGAAAATTCTCCCCGATTGTCCTGATGTCAGGCTGGGAAGAAGGCGTTTTCTCACGACTCTCGAGACCGTCAACGGCAGATCGATCAGGCCCGGCAAGGGATCGTTCGGCGCAAAGGCGGCCCAGCTGCGGATATTGCGAAGAGAAGCGAAATAGTCGCCGATTTTCGCCTGCCCCCTTCGGGCCAATGTGAAGGCGGCAACGGAATCGCGGACAAGATAGGACCAGGAAACGCCCTGCCGCGCATTGCCGGGCTGGCCGACCGGCTCGCCATTGGCGACCCGCCATAGCAGGGCGCCAAGGTCGATGCCCGCTGCAGAGCAAAGGCCAAACCATGACCATGGGCGTGGATTGACATCGAGAAGCTTCAGTTTTCCGTCCCGGCCGTCGAGCTTGAATTCCGCCTCGACCAGCCCGCTATGACCGGCCGATTTCAGTATTTTTCGGGCCGCATCCACCGCCTGCCCGTTGTCGACGACCTCGACGCTGGTGCTGGTATAGCCGAAATCGACAGGATATTGCCGAGCGCGCCGGGCAGTGAATTCCGCTACCGGCTCTCCGTTCAGCCAGAGCGCGGCGTAGGAGAACTGGCTTTCTCCCCCACCCGGAATGAGTTCCTGTACGACGACATTGCCAGCGCCGATCTCTCCACTCGCATCGGCAAAAGCCGTTTTCAGAGCATGTCGGTCATCGGCGCGAATGACTTTCGCTCTGGCGATGGTGGTATCGCCACCGCCCATATTCGGCTTGAGAATGACGGGAAACAATATGTCCAGCGTATCGATGTCAGCGGCCGATGCCAGCGCATAGGTTCGCGGAATACTGACGCCAAGTTCTGCGGCGCGCTGGTAAAGCAGCGGCTTTTCGCAGAGCCATTGCAGCGCAGTCCAATCCGGCAGGATGATTTTGTAGAGCGAGGACAGTTCCTCACGATGCTGCGCAACAAGCTGGACCTCTCCATCGCCGGACGGCACCAGCAGACAGCCCTTCAAACCATGCTTGTCGGCCATTTGACGCAGGAACGGCAGTGCCCCGGCATCATGCGGGCCGGCCCAGCGGATTGTTTTCCGCACGAAACGCGACCAACCCGGCAAAGGAGAATCGTGGGTGAGGTAATAAACGGGCACATTCAGGGCGCCGAGGCTTCGGGCAAGGGCGAGCGTACCGTGAGCGCCGCCGACAATAACAACACCTGGAATGGTCAAAGCCTGATCCCCGTCCTATTCCATATCTTGATCGCAAAAATTGATAAATAAATTGGATATTTCTAAAGTATTGAGCGGACCGACATCGAATTGCGAAAAATCCGAAACGCCGATGCTTTTAATCTTTTGCAGGCGCTTCGGAATTGCTTTGAAAAGAAAATGAGGATGCCGCCTCACGCCTCCTTGCGGACGGGACGCGGATCGCCGTTGTCGTCCACCGCGACCATGATGAAAACGGCCTCCGTCACCTTCTCGCGTGAATCCTGATAGTGCCTGCGGGTCCAGGCCTCGATCTTCAACGTGACGGAGGTGCGGCCGATCTTTTCGATTTTGGTATAGACACACAATGTGTCGCCGATCTTGACCGGCTTCTTGAAGACGATCTCATTGACTGCGACGGTGACAGTGCGGCCGCCGGCCACATCATTGGCGCGGACGAAAGCGGCAAGGTCCATCTGCGACATGACCCAGCCGCCAAAAATATCGCCGGCGGGGTTGGCATCGGCGGGCATCGCAAGCGTTCTGAGCGTGAGTTCCATATCGGCGGGCGGTTGCTGGTCCATATCTCAAAGTCCTTTCACAAGCCTCCCGCTGCCGGACTTAAACAACCGCGCCCCATCCGCCAATAGCCGATTTGTCGCGGCAGCCCTTCCAAAACAGCAAGGAATCACAGAGCCATCGTAATCTTCGGTTAACCATGATGAGGCACGATTCCAAAAAACGCGAGGGCATCCGAATGGCCTACGACTGGAGTGGAAACAACACAATACAGCAGCGCTACGACCGTATCGTCCTGGCGGTCGCCAGCGTCGTCGCCATCAGCCTGGCGACCGGCACCCTTGCCCTGCGTTCTCAGGTAGAGCCGGACACCACCATAAGCCTTGCCAAACAGCAGCGGCTCGATTCGGACAAATGGCATTTGCGGCTCTAGTCCGCTCGGACCAGCCCGATATCCAATGCCCTATTGCGGAGCACTCCCGGGCCTGGAGATATTTTCCTTCTGCGCGGTGTGGTCGAGATGCGCCACAGCCGGGGCGAGCACCGACAGGAATGTTTCCGACCGGCCGATATAGACGATCGCCGCACCCTCGATCCCGTTCAGAACTTCCGCCAGCG
The DNA here is from genome assembly GCF_041954855.1 of Agrobacterium sp. LR_9. Lineage (NCBI taxonomy): Bacteria > Pseudomonadati > Pseudomonadota > Alphaproteobacteria > Hyphomicrobiales > Rhizobiaceae > Agrobacterium > Agrobacterium sp. LR_9. The sequence continues at coordinate 70,581 of NZ_JAVAYA010000006.1, read as the reverse complement.
TATCCTGCGTCTGTTTTTCCAGCCCTTCGAGCAAATCGTCGATAACGACGAATTTCGGCTTCAGCAGCAGGGCATTGGCAACCCGAATGCTGGCCTGCTCATCCGAATCCAGTTTTTTATCCCAGCGAATGTTTTCCTCGAGACGCGATGCCATCTCGCCAAGCCCGCAGGCTGTGAGCGCCGAGACATAATCCGCATCGGCGAAACGCTGGGGCGCGCGCGGATAGGCGAGAATTTCACGCAGCGATCCCGCCGGCAGATAGCCGTGCTGGGCGATGAAAAGCGTGTCGGACTGCTCGGGCATCTCAATCCTGCCCTGCCCCCAGGGCCACAGGCCCGCCATGGCCGCAAACAGCAGCCTTCGGTTCACGCCCTGCTCGCCATTGATCATCAGCCGTTCGCCCGGCCCGATCTCGACTTCGCTCTCGCGCAGCTGGAAGCCGCGATCCAGATCCTGCCCACCCGCATCGCGGCAGATCACCACCGACTGGAGACGGATTTTTTCATTCTCCGCGCTGCGTTGCAGATCGATCGCCAGGCCGTGCTGTTCGACGCTGTCCATCTGGATAAGGGCGTTACGGAACACCGAAACGCGCTGCAACGTCGCCTTCCAGCTGGCGATCGGCCCGAAATTGTCAATGTACCAGCGCAGTGCCGTGTTGACCTGGTTGAACGCACCGACAGCCATCATCAGCCCGCCGAAGGTGAGGTTGCCGGAGAAATAAACCGGAGCCGCGATCAGGATCGGCGCCACCACCGCCAGCCAGCCATATCCTGCCGAAACCCATGTCAGATGCGTTAGCGCCATAGCGAGCCCGCGAATGACGCCGAGCACCGCATCAATATCGATGCCTATCCGCCGCCTTTCGTTCTTTTCGCCACGTGCAAGGGCAATGGCGGCAAGATTTTCGCTGGCCCGCATCAGTGAGAAGCGAAGCTCCGCCTCTTTGGAATAACGCTCGGCATTCAGCCCGACAAGCCGATAACCGACGAGATTGCTGAGGAGGGAAGCCGAACCGGCGTAAAGGATCGCCGCCCAGACCATATAGCCGGGGATCGCATAGGTATCGCCGTTGATGGTGATGGCGAAGCCGGCCGAGAGAGACCAGAGGACGCCGATAAAGCTGACGAGCAGGATCGTCGCATTGACGAGACCGATGGAAAGCGCCGTGCTGCTTTCAGCCAGATTGCGGACATCGTCATGCAGGCGCTGGTCGGGGTTGATCGCAATCGTGCCGAAACCGGCAAGACGCGCGGCCCGTCCCGGTTTCAGCCATTGATCCACCATATCCTTGGCAAGGCCCTCGCGCATGTTCAGCGCCGTCATCTGGTTCAGCCAGGTCTGGATGACGTTGAGGAGAAGCAACAGCCCCGCGATGATGGCGAAGACCTCCAGCTGGTGAATGAAGGCGGCAAGATCGCGCCGCTCCAGCGCGTTGTAAAACGGCGCGTTCCATTCATTGAGCCTGATCTGCCCATAGGCGGTGAGCAATATCACCGTGAGCAGCGCTATCGACAGCAAGATCAGCCGGGTGCGCACCGGCGAGGTCCAGAAGGCACGCCCCATCATGCGCAGCTGCGCCGGGAAATCGAGATCGAAACCCGAAAGATTAGCCGCGCTTTTGCGCTGATCGTCGGTCACCGTTGTTGCCATTCATTCCATTCCGAAACGTCAGTCGGCAAAGAAAGCGGGTCGCGATTCTGCGCCTTTCATTGCCAAGCAATAACACGCCGTTCGACCTTGTCCACAATCCCGGCGAAATCTCAGCGGCGATGATTGAAAAGCCCGGACAATTCTTACCGCGGGCAAATATCGCGACCTCGACCAACAATGCGGCTGCCCCCGGAAATGATCCTTGCTTTCTTTTCCTGCATTGCACAAAATCCGAATAATTTCAGAGGGGCGGACAAACCGCATAAGCCGGAAAACCGGGCAAGGCAGATTAATGGCGATCAAAGCGAGCATCTATCATCTGACGCATTATAAATACGACAATCCGGTTCGCCTTGGACCACAGATCATAAGATTAAAGCCCGCCTCGCACTCCAGAACCCGTGTTATCAGCCATTCGCTCAAGGTTTCGCCCTCCAATCACTTCGTGAACCTTCAGCAGGATCCCTACGGCAATTACCTCGCCCGCTTCGTTTTTCCCGAGCCCGCGACGGAATTTAAGATCGAGGTCGATCTTGTCGCCGATATGACGGTTTACAATCCGTTCGATTTCTTTGTGGAGGAAGAGGCGACAAAGTGGCCCTTCGACTATCCGCAGGAATTGCGCGACGATCTCTCCATCTACATGAAGCCGGAGCCGACAGGCCCGCTGCTTGCCGCCTTTATGGCCACCGTCGACCGCACGCCGGGGCAGCAGACGGTGGATATGGTCGTTGGCCTCAATGCCCGCCTGCAACAGGAGATCGGTTACGTCATCCGCATGGAACCGGGCGTCCAGACGCCGGAGGAGACGCTTGCTTCCGGCAAGGGGTCCTGCCGCGATACCAGCTGGCTGCTCGTGCAGGTTCTGCGGCATCTTGGCCTCGCCGCCCGTTTCGTGTCGGGATATCTCATTCAGCTCACCCCCGATCTCAAAGCGCTGGATGGCCCATCCGGCACCGAAGTGGATTTTACCGATCTGCATGCCTGGGCCGAAGTCTATATGCCCGGCGCGGGCTGGATCGGCCTTGACCCCACCTCGGGACTTCTGACGGGCGAGAGCCATATTCCGCTGGCGGCAACGCCGCATTACCGCAATGCGGCGCCGATTTCAGGCGGTTATTACGGCCATGCCAACACGGAATTCGCCTTCGACATGCAGGTCCGGCGGGTTGCCGAAACGCCGCGCATCACCAAACCCTTTTCGGATGAAAGCTGGGAGGAACTCAACGCGCTCGGTCAGGAGGTCGATGACGTTCTGAACAGCCATGATGTCCGGCTGACCATGGGCGGAGAACCGACCTTCGTTTCCATCGACGATTTCGAATCCGACGAATGGAACACCGGCGCGGTCGGGCCGACAAAGCGTGAAAAGGCCGATGCCCTGATCCGCCGCCTGCGTGAGCGTTTCGCACCGGGCGGCTTTCTACATTACGGGCAGGGGAAATGGTATCCGGGCGAAAGCCTGCCGCGCTGGACCTTCTCGCTCTATTGGCGCAAGGACGGCCTGCCGATCTGGCAGAACCCGGCGCTGATCGCCGAGGATGGCGCAAATACGGGCGTCAAGGCGGAAGATGCGCAAAAACTGCTGGGCGGCATAGCCTCCCATCTCGGCATCGAGCCTGAGCTGGTGCTGCCGGCCTATGAGGATCCGGCCGAATGGATCATCAAGGAAGGCAGCCTTCCCGACAATGTCGACCCGTCCAATTCCAAGCTGAAAGACCCGGAGGAGCGAAACCGCATGGCCCGCGTCTTCGAACGGGGACTGACGACACCGACCGGTTATATTCTTCCCGTTCAGGCGTGGAATGCGCGCGCCGCCGGCAAACGCTGGATCAGCGAAAAATGGAAGACGCGGCGCGGTAAAATATTCCTCGTTCCGGGTGACAGCCCGGTGGGTTATCGCCTGCCGCTTGGTACCCTGCCCTATGTGCCGCCATCCGCCTATCCCTATATTCATGAAGCCGATCCTTCGATCCCCCGCGGTCCGCTTCCAGATGTGCTGACGCCATCGGGCCGCGCCATGCCCGAAGCCTCCTTCCATGCCAGCGAGGCCGCAGGGCAGGAGCGCATCGAACAGACGCTCGGCGAAATCGGCGGCGCGGTGCGCACCGCCATGTCGGTGGAACCGCGTGACGGAAGGCTTTGCGTCTTCATGCCGCCGGTCGAGCGCATCGAGGACTATCTCGAACTGATTGCAGCAGCGGAAGCGGCAGCCGCCGATCTTGGCTTGCCCGTCCATATCGAGGGTTATGCGCCGCCGCATGACGAGCGCGTCAATGTCATCCGGGTCGCACCCGATCCCGGCGTCATCGAGGTCAACATCCATCCCGCCGCGGGCTGGAAGGATTGCGTCGACATCACCACGGCTGTTTATGAGGAAGCGCGTCAGTCGCGTCTCGGCGCCGACAAGTTCATGATCGACGGCCGCCACACCGGCACCGGCGGCGGCAACCATGTGGTCGTGGGCGGCGCCAACCCCAATGACAGCCCCTTCCTGCGCCGGCCCGATCTTCTCAAAAGCCTCGTTCTGCACTGGCAGCGGCACCCCTCGCTCTCCTATCTCTTCTCAGGCCTCTTCATCGGCCCGACGAGCCAGGCGCCGCGTATCGACGAAGCCCGCCACGACAGTCTCTACGAGCTGGAGATCGCGCTTGCGCAGGTGCCTGCCCCCGGAGAAGGCGTGCCGCCCCTGCCATGGCTGGTCGACCGGCTGTTCCGCAATCTTCTGACGGATGTGACGGGCAATACCCATCGCGCCGAAATCTGCATCGACAAGCTGTTTTCCCCTGACGGGCCGACCGGCCGCCTTGGCCTTGTGGAATTCCGCGGTTTCGAAATGCCGCCCAACGCGCGCATGTCGCTCGCCCAGCAATTGCTGGTGCGCGCCCTCATCGCCCGTTTCTGGAAAAACCCGGCCGCCGGCAAATTCGTGCGCTGGGGCACGGCGCTCGCCGACCGCTTCATGCTGCCGCATTATATCTGGGCGGATTTCCTCGACGTGCTTGCCGACCTCAGGGAAAACGGTTTCGACCTCAAGCCGGAATGGTTCACCGCCCAGCAGGAATTCCGTTTCCCCTTCTTCGGGGAAGTGGAATATGAGGGCGCGAAGCTGGAATTGCGCCAGGCCCTGGAGCCCTGGCATGTGATGGGCGAACAGGGCGCCATCGGCGGAACCGTGCGTTATGTCGACAGCTCCGTCGAGCGCCTGCAGGTGCGGCTGGAAACCTCCAACCCCGCCCGTTACGCGGTTGCCTGCAACGGCCGCGCCGTGCCGCTGACCCCGACCGAAAACCGCAGTGTCGCGGTCGCCGGCGTTCGCTTCAAGGCATGGCAGCCCGCTTCCGGCCTGCATCCCGTTCTGCCCGTCAATTCACCCTTGACCTTTGACATTTATGATACATGGTCGAGGCGATCGATCGGCGGATGCATCTACCATGTTGCTCATCCGGGCGGGCGCAATTACGAGACCTTTCCCGTCAACGGCAATGAGGCCGAGGCACGCCGCCTCGCCCGTTTCGAACCATGGGGACATACGGCAGGGCAATATCCGCTACAGGCGGAAACCATGTCGCCAGAATTTCCGCTGACGCTCGATCTGCGTCGGCCTTACGGAGTGTAAATTGTCCAAAGCCCCGGCAACGGAACGCAAGACGGAAACGAGCGCGCAACCGCGCGGGCTTGAATATTCCCCCTTGCCGGGCGTTGCCGACGAAATGCTCGATACCAACGGCAAGGTCAGGCCGGTCTGGAAGACCCTGCTCGACGCCCTGTCGCGCATGTCGGAACGGGAATTGCACGAACGCTTTGCCCGCACTGACCGCTATCTGCGCGATGCCGGCGTGTTCTACCGCGATTACGGCAAGGGCAGCAGTGAAAGAAACTGGCCAATCTCCCATATTCCGGTCCTGATCGACGACAGGGAGTGGGCGGTTCTTTCCGAGGGGCTGAAACAGCGCGCCAATCTTCTGGAAGCCATGGTCGCCGATTTTTACGGCGAAAACCGGCTGGTCAAGGAAGGTTTCGTACCCCCGGCCCTGATCGCCTCCAATCCGGAATATCTGCGGCCCATGGTCGGCGTGAAACCAGCAAGCGGCCATTATCTGCATTTCTGTTCCTTCGAGATCGGGCGCGGACCTGACGGCAACTGGTGGGTGCTGGCCGACCGGACGCAGGCGCCTTCCGGTGCGGGTTTCGCACTCGAAAACCGGGTGGCCACCACCCGTGCACTTTCCGATATCTATGCCGAAACCCATGTGCACCGTCTGGCCTCGTTCTTCGGCGCTTTCCGCGACACGCTGCAGGCGCAAAGAAAGCACCCCGACGACCGGATCGCCGTGTTGACGCCCGGCCCCGCCAACGAAACCTATTTCGAACACGCCTATATCGCACGTTATCTCGGCTTCATGCTGCTGGAAGGCGAAGACCTCACTGTCGTCAACGGCCGCGTCATGGTCAGAACCGTAGCGGGGCTGAAACCGGTTGGCGTTCTCTGGCGGCGTCTCGACGCCTCCTATTCCGATCCGCTGGAACTGAACCAGCAATCCCATATCGGCACGCCGGGCATGGTGCAGGCGCTGCGCAATGAGGCGCTCACCGTCGTCAATGCGCTCGGCAGCGGCATTCTCGAGACGCGGGCGCTGCTCGCCTTCATGCCGCGCATCTGCCGCCACATTCTGGGCGAGGAGCTGAAACTGCCATCGATTGCCACCTGGTGGTGCGGGCAGGAATCGGAACGCCGCCATGTCGCCGGCAATATCGAAGGCATGGTCATCGGCCCGGCTTATTCCCGGCTTCCCTTCTTCGACGATAACGGTCAATCCGTGCTCGGCTCGTCGCTGCGCGAAACGGCGAAGGAATCGATCAGCGACTGGCTTGCCTCCGACGGCCACAGGCTGGTGGGACAGGAAGTGGTGACGCTTTCGACAACCCCGGCCTATATCGACAACAAGCTCGTGCCGCGCCCGATGAGCCTTCGCGTTTTTGCCGCGCGCACCCAGGATGGCTGGCAGATCATGCCCGGCGGCTTTGCCCGTATCGGCAGCAGCAACGATGTCTCCGCCATCGCCATGCAATCGGGCGGAAGCGCTGCGGATGTATGGATCGTCAGCGACAAGCCGGTGGAACGCACCACGCTACTGCCGGCGGAAGAAAGCTTTACCCGCAATATGCCGGGCAGCCTGCCGAGCCGCGCAGCCGACAATCTCTTCTGGCTCGGCCGTTATATCGAGCGTTCGGAAGGCGCCCTGCGCATCCTGCGCGCCTGGCACGGGCGTTATGCCGAATCCGCTGATCCGCGCCAGCCTCTGCTCGCGCATGTGACACGCTATCTCGAAGCGCTCGATGTGGAGATGAACGATGCCGTGCCGGAAAGCCTGCTGAACAACATCAACAGCGCGCTTTATTCCGCCAGCAATATCCGCGACCGCTTTTCGCCTGACGGGTGGCTGGCGCTGAACGACCTTGCCAAGACCGCCCGCCGTTTCCACGCGAAAGTGGCCCCCGGCGACGACGCTACCCATGCCATGACGATCCTGCTGCGCAAGCTTGCGGGCTTTGCCGGTCTCGTGCACGAAAACATGTATCGCTTCACCGGCTGGCGTTTCCTGTCGATCGGCCGCTACCTGGAGCGCGGCCTGCATATGACGCGTCTTCTCGGCCATATGACCGGCCCGGACGCACCTGACGGCTCCTATGACATGCTGCTCGAAATAGGCGACAGTGTCATGACCCATCGCCGCCGCTACAACGTCAATACGGCCGGCCTGACCGTGACCGATCTTCTGGCGCTCGACCCGCTCAATCCCCGCTCGATCCTGTTCCAGCTGAACGAGATCCGCACCGAGGTGGAGCAACTGCCGAATGCCTTCGTCAACGGCCAGATGTCGCCCTTCTACCGCGAGGCGATGCGTCTGCATTCCGGACTTGCGGTGATGACGCCGGAAAACATGAACGGCGCGATCTATCGCCAGCTCGAAACCGACATGGAACATCTCTCCGATGTTCTGGCCCGGACCTATCTCGGATAATCCTATGCTTTACGATCTTTCCCTGCATATGGGTTACACCTACGACACGCTGGCCCACGGCGCGCGCCACATCATCCGTGTCCTGCCGCTCTCCATCCCCGGCCGGCAGCGGCTTGTCGCCGGCTCCATCGATGTTTCGCCGGTGCCGGAAGAACGTGCCACCTTCGAGGACTTCTTTCATCAATCGGCCACGTCAGTGCATCTGCGCGCGCCGCATGAAAAGCTGGATATCCGTATGCAGGCCCGCGTGATGGTGGAGGCGCCGGCGCTGACGGCGGATTTTTCGCCCGAGCTTTCCCGCCTGCCGCAGGACCTGGCCGATGTCTGGTCGCTCGATTTCCAGTCGCCGCACCACTTCATCGGCGCAAGCCCAAGGATCGGAATGGATGCGGCAATATCCGCCTATGCCCGGGAATTGTTGAAACCGGGAATGACCATTCGCGAAATCGCGCGCTCTCTGTGCAAACGCATCCATAAGGACTTTACCTATGATGGTGAGGCGACGACCGTCGATACGACGCCATCGGAAGCCTTCAAGCTGAAGCGCGGCGTGTGCCAGGATTTTTCGCACATCATGATCATGGCGCTGCGCAGCCTCGGCATTCCCGCCGGTTATGTCAGCGGTTTCCTGCGCACCATTCCGCCACCGGGCAAGGAACGGCTTGAAGGCGCCGATGCAATGCATGCCTGGGTTCGGGTCTGGTGCGGAGAAGCCGCCGGTTATCTGGAACTCGATCCCACCAACGACATCGTCGCCGGAAGCGACCATATCGTCGTCGGTTACGGCCGGGACTATTCCGATGTCGCCCCTGTGATCGGTGTCTTGAAGAGCTATGGCAACCAGCAGATAAAACAGGCCGTCGATGTCATCCCCGTCCAATAATGACACGATGTGTATTATTGCGGCCATCGCGCCAACAATTCTTGAAAATACTTCGAAAACTGCTCCAATTTGATCGCTGCGTAAAATTGAACCGATCACGTTAGCGGATTTTACATCGTTTGCGGCTTCTCTGTGCTCAGTCGAATATTCTAATCCGTGAGCCCGTCATGACCGCCTCTGCACATCAAAAACCGAAGCGCCGTTTTCTTGCCGATACCAGCGGGAATTTCGGCATGATGACGGCCATTCTGCTGCCGGTGTTGCTGGGTTTTGCCGGCGCCGGCATGGAGTTGGCCAATGTGATGCAGGTGAAAGCGGATATGCAGAATACCGCGGATTCTGCAGCCCTTGCAGCAGCGACCGAGGCCCGTTTGAAAATGGGCGACCTGACGGACGAGCAGATCAAGGAAATCGCCAAGAACTTCATCGCGGCCCAGATGGAAAAGAACCTGACCGAGGAAGAGAAAAAGGAACTGGAGCAGAATTCTCCGACCAATATCACGAAGACGGAAAATGCCCGCGGCAAGACCTATACTGTTGAAACTACGATCAACCACCGCATACAGCTCAATCCGCTGCTCGGGTTCATTGGCGCAAAAACACTCGATCTTTCGGTAACGGGCACCGCAAAGAGCACCGTCAACAAGGGCGCACCGATCTCCATGTATCTGGCGCTTGATCGTTCCGGTTCGATGTCATTCAAGACGGATACCATCAATACCGCGAAAAAATCGTGCCCGGTTTATACGGCTGACAATTGGGGTACCAGCGAAGCGAAGGCCACATCCAGTCCCTGCTATGTCAACAAGGCCACGTCGCTCAAAACCGCCGTCGGGTTCCTCGTCGCAACATTGAACAAGGCTGATCCGACCTACACGGCCAACGGCGGTTCAGAACTCGTCCGCACCGGTGCCTCGGTCTATACGCACGAGACATATGCTGCTCAGCCCATCAGCTGGGGTACGGGCAGTGTCGCCAGCTATGTCAACAAACAGATCCCGGAATTTCCCTCCGGCGGCACGGATGCCCGCAGCAGCCTGAACGCCGCCTATAACGCCCTTAAAAAATCCAACACTGACGAAGCGAAAGCACACAAGGACAAAGGCAGTGAATCGTTCGAGCGCTACATTGTTCTCATGACCGACGGTGAAATGACGGGCAACAGCGCCTCGTGGAATTCCAGCATCGACCAGTCCGTGCGCACCACCTGCGAGACCGCCAAGAAAGACGGGATCAAGATTTTCAGCGTCGCCTTCATGGCGCCGGACAAGGGCAAGTCGCTGTTGCAATATTGCGCATCCAGCCTCGACAATTATTACGCGCCGGAAAACATGGAGCAGATCGTCACAGCCTTTGGCGAAATCGCCCGCAAGGCTGCCGGCAGCATAGCCACGCTCACCAACTAACTCTGTTTCCGGAGGGCTGCTCCGGAGCGTCTTGTCGGCTGCATGGCTGACAAGACGTGTGCGGCAGGTGACAGCGGCGGCGGCCCGTGGCATAGGAGGGCCGCTCCCATTCACAGGCCCTGTCATGATCCGCATCGAAAACATCAGCAAGTCGAACAGTCACCGCATTCTCTATATCGAGGCCTCCGCCGCGCTCAATCGCGGTGAGAAGATCGGCCTTGTCGGTCCGAATGGCGCCGGCAAGACCACGCTGTTCCGGATGATCACCGGCGAAGAGCAGCCCGACGAGGGCCAGGTCGTCGTCGAAAAGGGCATGACGGTCGGTTATTTCGATCAGGATGTCGGTGAAATGTCCGGCCGCTCGGCCGTCGCGGAAGTCATGGAAGGGGCAGGCCCGGTCAGCGAAGTGGCGGCGGAGCTTCGGGAACTGGAAGCCGCCATGTCCGATCCCGACCGGATGGACGAGATGGACACCATCATCGAACGTTACGGCGAAGTGCAGGCGCGTTATGAGGAACTGGACGGCTACGCGCTGGAAGGCCGTGCGCGCGAAGTGCTGGACGGGTTGAGCTTCAGCCAGGAGATGATGGACGGCGATGTTTCCAAGCTTTCCGGCGGCTGGAAGATGCGCGTGGCGCTTGCGCGTATCCTGTTGATGCGCCCGGACGTGATGCTCCTCGACGAACCGTCGAACCATCTCGATCTCGAAAGCCTGATCTGGCTCGAGGATTTCCTGAAAAACTACGACGGCGCTTTGCTGATGACGTCGCATGACCGCGAATTCATGAACCGCATCGTCACCAAGATCATCGAAATCGATGCCGGCAATCTCACCACCTATTCCGGCGATTACGGCTTTTACGAACAGCAGCGCGCGCAGAACGAAAAGCAGCAGCAGGCGCAGTTCGAACGCCAGCAGGCCATGCTTGCCAAGGAAATCAAGTTCATCGAACGCTTCAAGGCCCGCGCTTCGCACGCCTCGCAGGTGCAGAGCCGCGTGAAGAAACTCGAGAAGATCGACCGCGTCGAGCCGCCAAAACGGCGTCAGACGGTGGCTTTCGAATTTGCCCCCGCTCCTCGCTCAGGCGAGGATGTCGTGGCGCTAAAGAAGGTGAACAAGGCCTATGGCAGCCGCACGATCTATGGCGAGCTCGATTTCATGGTGCGGCGCAAGGAACGCTGGTGCATCATGGGCGTCAACGGCGCTGGAAAATCGACGCTGCTGAAGCTGGTGACCGGCACGACGGAACCGGATTCCGGCAATGTCACGCTCGGCGCCAGCGTCAAGCTCGGCTATTTCGCCCAGCACGCCATGGATGTTCTGGATGGCGACAGCACCATTCTCGAATGGCTGGAGGAGCGTTTTCCGAAGGCGGGGCAGGCGCCGTTGCGCGCCCTTGCCGGCTGTTTCGGCTTTTCCGGCGACGACGTGGAAAAACGCTGCCGTGTTCTTTCCGGCGGTGAAAAGGCCCGTCTCGTCATGGCCGCCATGCTGTTCGATCCGCCGAACTTCCTCGTGCTGGACGAGCCGACCAACCATCTCGATCTCGACACCAAGGAAATGCTGATCAAGGCCCTGTCGGATTATGAGGGCACGATGCTGTTCGTTTCGCACGACCGCCATTTCCTCGCCGCGCTTTCCAACCGGGTGCTGGAACTGACGCCCGATGGTATCCACCAATATGGCGGCGGCTATACCGAATATGTCGAAAGCACGGGACAGGAAGCACCGGGCCTTCGCAGCTAAGCCACCTGCCGGACGCGTCGCACTGTAACGGCAGCTTTCGTTTGGAGACTGGAGAAACAGATGCGGATCGTGGTCTACAGCGCCAAACCCTATGACAGGCAGTTCCTTGACGCTGCCGCTCACGCTGGCATGCGGATGCAATATTGCGAAGCACGCCTGTCTCTCGAGACAGTGGCGCTGGCGGAGGGAGCGGCGGCCATCTGCGCCTTTGTAAATGACGACCTGTCGCGGCCAGTGCTTGAAAAGCTTGCGGAAATGGGTGTTCGGCTCATCGCCCTGCGCTGCGCCGGTTTCAATCAGGTCGATCTAGCCACGGCCGAAAAGCTCGGCCTGACCGTTGCGCGCGTGCCGGCCTATTCGCCCTATGCGGTCGCCGAACACACCATGGCGCTCATCCTGTCGCTCAACCGCAAGATCCATCGCGCCTATAACCGTGTCCGCGAAGGAAACTTCGCCCTAGATGGCCTGCTTGGCTTCGACCTTCACGGCAAGACGGTCGGCATTATCGGCACGGGCAAGATCGGGGCGATTTTCGCGCGCATTGCGGCCGGCTTCGGCTGCCGTCTCGTTGGCTATGACGTCCGCCCAAATCCGGATTGCGAGGCATTGGGCATGGTCTACGTCACGCGCGAGGAACTGTTTCGAACATCGGACATTCTGGCGCTGATGTGCCCGCTTACACCGGAGACCCGTCACCTCATTCGCCGGGAGACGCTGCCGCTTTTGAAAAAGGGCGTGATGCTCGTCAATACCAGCCGCGGCGCCATCATCGACACGCAGGCGGCGATTGCGGGTCTGAAAGACGGCACAATCGGCAGTCTCGGCATCGATGTCTATGAAGAAGAGGCCGATCTCTTTTTCGAGGATCTTTCCAACGACGTGCTGCGCGACGATGTTTTCGCGCGGCTGCTGACCTTCCCCAATGTTCTGGTCACCGGCCATCAGGGCTTCTTCACGCAGGAGGCCCTCAGGAACATCGCGGACACCACGATCGGCAATATCGAAAGCTTTTTCAGGACCGGCAGGGCGCTACATGCCGTTTCCACGGAGCAGTTTGCCGGCCCGGCCTAGTGACTCCGGTCAGAAGCCGGAGATTTTTAATACCATTCTGCGCGTCCTCTGCACGAAGGCGGGTAAAATTGGTATGATCATTGAGTTTTACTGAAATTCTTCATACATATTTGACAGGCTTCACGCCTGCCTCGATTTTAATGCATGGTGACCGACGTGCCTGAACAGCAAAAACAGCGCAGCAAATCCTCCGGTTCTCTGGTCAGCAGAGTTAGCCTCAGCCTGAGAAACGCGATTGCCTCCGGGCAATATGGACCCGGCGACCGCCTGCCCAGCGAAATCGAGATGACGGAAACCCATGGCGTCAGCCGCACCGTGGTGCGCGAGGCGGTGACGGCGCTACGCTGCGACGGGCTGGTGGAGGTGCGTCAGGGGGCGGGCATTTTCGTGCTGAAGCGTGAAAAAGACGCGTCACCCACACCCGGTATCGACCGCGCCCGGCTCTCTTCCGATCTGGAGGTGCTGGAAATCAGGACGCCGCTCGAAATCGAAGCGGCAGGGCTCGCCGCCCTCCGCCGTTCGCCTTCGCAGGAGGAAGCGATTTTCGACTGTCACGCCCGGCTTCTGCAGTGTATCGAGGAGAACCGCTCCATTCGCGAGGCGGATCTGGCGCTGCATCTTGCCATTGCGGCGGCCACCAACAATACGCTTTTCACACAGTTCCTTGAGCTGCACGGTCAGGCCGTGATTCCACAATCGCGCGTGGTTTCCGAAACCGGCGAGAACGACCAGACAGCTTACCGGCGATTGATCCACAAGGAACATGAAGCCATCGTCATCGCCATATCGGACCGGAACGAACAGGCCGCGAAGCTGGCGATGCAGGCGCATCTGCGCGGTAGCCAGCACCGCTACCGCGACATGATGCGCGACATGCGCGGCATCGCGCACAGCTAAAGGGTTTTCAGTAAAACCGGGTCGTCGCTTTGCGCTCAGTAAGCCGCGATCAGGCGCTACGGTGCTTGCCGCAGGTCCGCTCCCCAGACCTCGATTTGCGTCAGCGCGGGAAAGGGCGAAGGGTCGTCGGCTTTTTTAAGATCATGCAGACGGATCCATTCCACCTGGCGCGGCGCGACCGGGAAACTCTGGGCAGCCCCGGTTTTTTGCAGGGAAAAGCTCACGCTTTCGCCGTCGGAAAAAGTGACGCTCGCTTTTTCCCACCAGGCATCATGGGGAAAATCCGCCCGCAGGTAAAAAGTCAGCTGGTCGATGAGGACTGCGCGGCCGAATACGAGGGTCAGCGAAGCTTCGGGATCGCGGTTGATGCCCCAGCTTGTGTAGGGCCAGAAGCCGTGGCCCGCGCTCGCCTTTTCACCATCGATGACGTTGCGGGCTGCGAAGGCCGCCTCCCCGCGCGTTTCCGTGCTCGCATAAACGTGCGGAAACAGCGAGGTGTTTTCATGATCGTCAAACGGGTTGAGGGCCAGATTCCTGCGAACCCCGATTTCACCGGCGAGTGTGCGGCGCGCGGCGATCCGGTGAAGGTTACCGCTGAAAGCCTGCGGCGGATAGGATTTGCGTTTTGCCGCAGAAGGAACGGGCAGGATGAATTGGTTTCCGTGCAGGAAAACCAGCGTCGGCGGCATGCCAGCATCGAGCGCAAGCCAGATATGACCGGGCTGTGAAACCTCGACGACAAGCCTGTCACCCTCGCAATATTCTGCGCGATAGACGAGCAAAGCTTCGTCCTCCGCTCCGGCCTCCGCCAGAACATCACCCGCCGCATTGACGACCTTGAGTGTAAGTTTCATCGGCACTTCCTTAACTGATCGTCAGGCACAGACGCTGGGCTGCGATGGGGATGAGAATGCGATAGATCACGGGTGGCCAGGACAGGCGAAGGCGGGCATCGTTGATTGTTATGGCTTCGATGGCGGGTTCTCCTGCCCCTTCGCAGGCTATCTCTCCCGGCCCCGCAAAGATCAGGCCGCCCGGCGTGACGACGGGCTTCTCGGCGACCATCAGCGACAGAACCGCCTCCTGCCCGCCCTGATAGTCGTCCAGGACTTCCACATGGCTGCCACGCAGCAGTCGGACGCGGCGGCGATAGTGCTCAACACGCGCCACGGCGGGATAGGCCCCGGCTATATCGAAAGAGACTTCCGCCTGATCTTCAGAGAATTCGGTCACAAGATCTCTCGCCGCAAACTCTGCCCCGGCTGCCTGCATCACGCCGCCGAAAGTCGGCAGATTGTGGAAGGCCGATTGCATCGTCCAGATGTCGTAGCGTTGTGGCGAGAAGGTTTTTGCGGTGTAGGTTTCCACCCCTACATCGATGATGAACGGCCGGCCGTTCTTATAAAGCGTGAAACTGCCGACATCGTTGTGGTTGTGGCTCTCGCCATTATTGCCCGCCTTCACGGCAAGATCGAAGACCCCGTCGCGGGCAATCGCAAGACCGATACCGGGATAGGCGATATCGGTCTTTGCCGGTTCCGCTGGAATAAGCGCGGAAAATTCCGGGACGGCAAGCACCGCCTGGACCCGATACCAGAGGTTCCACTCCTTGCACATCAGCCGGTCCGGTGAGCGGTTCCAGCAGGCGGCAGCGAAAGCCTGAAGCCGTGGCGAAGAAACGGCCTTGCCGAAAAGATATTCCCGCACGCCGGATGTCTCGACCTTCGCCGGCGCATCGGCGAAGTTGAAGAACCGGTCTTCCGCCACGTGCATGTTGAGAATGAATTCGGCCATGCTGCGCAGCTTCGGCGCATGAAAGAGCGGCGCCATGGAGCCGGGCGCGGAGGCCTCGAGAATGCTCATCGCCCCGAACAGGCAAAGTGCCGCATGGCCATAATAAAGAACGCCCTCTTCGCAGGCACCGTCTTCCGCATAATCCTTCTGAAACGCATCGAGACTCTTGAGCGCCTTTCCCACGACCGAACGCCTCGTCGACTGGTCTATGGGCAATAGCAGGGTCGAGAGAAGGACGTTCTGGGTAATCCAGGCCGTCCAGTTGTTCATCCGCTTGTCGCCCTTCCCCATCCACCAGAAATGCCGGGTGAGATAAGGCGTGGTAATGCGCCGGTCGATCTCGGCGCGGACGCGGGAAGCGAGGTTTGCATTTGCCCTTTCCAGTTCCGGTGCCAGCAGATGCAGGCACAAAGCGAGATTGGCGCCCGTTTCGGCAGCGAACAGGTCGATCACCGGGTTTTGCGGATCGGGCAGAGGATCTCGCGGGCCGCCGCGAATATGGGAATTATGGGCGGGCAATTGCCAGCCGCTCTCCTCGCATATCAGCCAAAGACCATCGATGATGGCATCGAGAAAGCGGCCCTGCCCCTCGGCGCATTCTCCAAGAACCAGCGCGTTCAGCTTCAGTCGTCGGGAAAAATAAAGCGCCTCGAAACGATCGCGATTGCCGGTGCGACTATATTCCCGGTAGTCGCCCGCCAGAATGACGGACCAGGGCTCGTCAAGGGTCTGCTCCGCCGCCTCGATGAGACTACGGGAAACCGCGCCCGGTGCTGAAGACCGTATTTTCTGCGCCGTCAGTTCCGCGCCGAAATCGGCGAACCGTTCGGGCAGAAGCCGCATCATTTCGACAAACACGCCCTCAAACCTCCCGCGCGTTCCGCAATCCGATATGGGCCTCCTATCATACGTATTTTTGAAAAACCAGAAAATTTGTCTGACTTTATGCAAAGTTGTTTGACCAATATAGATATTGTGTTATCCAGAGCGCGGGAGGCGGCAGGGCGAAGACCCGGACCGCAATGGAAAATGCAGGCAGCCGGCACCGATGAAGCAGTGAAACGGCGGCAATGGGAGATATGCTGTGGCAATCGCAACCGCGACCATGTCCGACAAGCAGGCGACTCCGTATCGCAGGAAAAAACTCCGCATCGTCTCTAAACGGCGGCGCAGAATAGAAAATGCGCTCGTCGCCTATTCCTTCATTGCGCCCAATTTTCTCGGCTTTGCGATTTTCACGCTCGGACCCATCCTCTTTGCCTTTGCACTGGCCTTCATGCATTGGGATGGCTCCAATGCCATGCGTTTTGCCGGTCTCGATAATTTCTGGCGGCTTTTCGAGGACAGGGCCTTCATCGCGGCCTTCTGGAACACGGTCATCTACACCGTCGCGTCGGTGCCGGCCACGCTCGCCTGCGCGCTCGGGCTTGCGATCCTGCTCAACCAGAAAATCCTCGGCCGCAATTTCTTCCGCACGGCCATGTTCTTTCCCTATGTCGCATCGCTGGTCGCCGTGGCCGTCGTCTGGAACATGATTTTCAATCCGGAGATGGGTCCGGTCAACATGCTGCTCTATACGCTCGGCCTCGATCCCGCCGACATGCCGGGATGGGCGGCGGACCGGCACTGGGCCATGGTCACGGTCATCCTCTTCGGCGTGTGGAAGAGCATGGGTTATTACATGGTCATCTATCTCGCCGGGCTGCAGGGCATCAATTCGGAGCTTTATGAAGCCGCGGGGCTGGATGGCGCCAATGCCTGGCAGAAATTCATCCACGTCACCCTGCCGCAGCTTGCGCCAACGACCTTTTTCGTCACCGTCATGCTGACGATCCAGTCCTTCAAGGTTTTCGATCAGGTCTATATGATCACGCAGGGCGGTCCCGGTACCTCAACGCTGGTTCTCGTCTATCACATCTACAATGAGGCCTTCATTTCCTGGGATCTCGGCTATTCCAGCATGATCGCCCTCGTCCTGTTCTTCCTCGTCCTGATGGTCACCATCGTCCAGTTCAAACGGCAGCGGGAGGATTGATCCATGCGCATCATGGGCCGCAAAATCCCCGCCGCCACGATTGGCATCTATCTGACGGTCATCGTCGTCACCATCGTCATGCTTCTGCCCTTCGCATGGATGCTGTCGGCATCGCTGAAACTCAGCCGCGATGTCTTCGCGTTCCCGATCGAATGGATCCCCTCGCAGCCGCGGTGGGAAAACTATGTGGAAATCTGGACGAAAATCCCGCTGGCGCTGTTCATCTACAACACGTCGAAGCTGACGATCATCGTCACATTGCTGCAATTGCTGACTTCAAGCTTCGCAGCCTACGCCTTCGCCAAGCTGCATTTTCCCTACAAGAACACGCTGTTTCTCGGCTATATCGCCACCATCGCCATGCCCTGGCAGGTTTATATGGTGCCGCAGTTTCTGTTGATGCGCGAATTCGGGCTCAACAACACCCATCTCGCCCTGATTTTCCTGCAGGCCTTTACCGCCTTCGGCGTTTTCCTGATGCGGCAGTTTTACATGTCGATCCCGAACGAACTCTGCGAGGCGGCGCGCATCGACGGCATGAACGAATACCAGATCTGGGCGAAGATCATGCTGCCGCTTTCCAAACCGGCGCTTTCCACCTTGACGATTTTCACCTTCGTCACGACCTGGAACGACTTCATGGGTCCGATGATCTATCTCACCAAGACCGAGCTGAAGACCATCCAGATCGGCCTGCGCATGTTCATTTCGCAATATTCGGCGGAATACGGATTGATCATGGCCGCCTCGGTCGTGGCGCTTGTCCCGGTTCTCGTCGTTTTCCTCGCATTGCAGCGCTTCTTCGTCGAAGGCGTCGCCTCCACCGGCCTCAAGGGTTGATTTCATGCTCGATTTGACCACGTCCCTCCCAACCCCGATCACCGCCGCCGAAATCGATGCGGCGCTGGCCGTGGCCGTCGCGCAGGTCAGGCGCAACCTGCCGCAATTTACCTATGCGGCGCAGAACCATTCGAGCGTGAAGAATTTTTACCCGGCAGTCGCCAACGATCAATGGACCGCCGGTTTTTGGCCGGGCCAGATATGGCTCGCCTTCGAACATACCGGCGACAGGACCTTTCAGCATGCGGCGCAGATTCAGGTGCAGAGTTTCCTGCACCGTATCGAAAACCGCATCGAGACCGATCATCACGATATGGGCTTTCTCTACTCGCCCTCCTGCATCGCCGCATGGAAACTGGTGGGCGATGAGGATGGAAGACGCGCGGCGCTGATGGCGGCAGACCAGTTGATGGAGCGGTTCCAGCCGGTCGGGCAATTCATCCAGGCCTGGGGCCGCAGGGACAATTCCAACGAATATCGCTACATCATCGACTGCCTTTTGAACCTGCCGCTGCTTTATTGGGCAAGCCGCGAAACCGGCCGGGAAGACTACCGCACCGTGGCGCTTGCCCATGCCCGCACCACGCTTGCCCACTCCGTCCGGCCGGACGATTCCACCTATCATACATTTTACATGGACCCGGAGACCGGCGCGCCGGTGCGCGGCGTCACAAAACAGGGTTACAGCGATGAGAGCTACTGGGCCCGCGGACAGACCTGGGGCATTGCCGGCATGGCCATTTCCTATCGATATGAGCGCCTGCCCGCCTATCGCGACACCTTCGAGCGGCTTCTCGCCTTCTATCTCAAACGCCTGCCCGACGATCTCGTACCCTATTGGGATCTGATTTTTGCGGATGGCGATGGCGAACCGCGCGATAGCTCGGCGGCCGCCATCGTCGCCTGTGGCCTCCTGGAAATGGCGGAGCTGGAGACGCCGGAAAAGGCGGCGGAATATCGCGATCTGGCAAGGCGCATGGTGAAAAGCCTCGCCGACATCTATTCGGTGCGCGATCCCGCGATCTCCAACGGGCAGCTTCTGCACGGCACCTATTCCAAGAAGACGCCCCATAATACCTGCCGGGGCGAAGGCGTCGACGAGTGCGTTTCCTGGGGCGATTATTATTATCTGGAAGCGCTGATCCGGCTTTCGCGCAACTGGTCTTCCTATTGGTGAGCGCGAGGAACAGATGGCTAGCATTTCCCTGAAAAAACTCAACAAGACCTTCGGCGCGCTCAAGGTCGTTCACGATATCGATCTGGATATTGCCGACAAGGAATTCATCATCCTGGTCGGCCCTTCCGGATGCGGAAAATCCACGACGCTCAGGATGATCGCCGGGCTGGAGGAAATCTCCGGCGGCGAGTTGCGCATCGGCGAGGACGTGATGAACGATGTCCCCTCGAAGGATCGCGACATCGCCATGGTGTTCCAGAACTATGCGCTTTACCCGCATATGACGGTCTACAAGAACATGGCCTTCGGTCTGGAACTCAGAAAGGCGCCGCGCGATCTCATCGACACCAAGGTCAAGGATGCGGCGAAAATTCTCGACATCACCCATCTCTTGAACCGCAAGCCGAAAGCGCTCTCCGGCGGCCAGCGCCAGCGTGTCGCGCTCGGCCGGGCCATGGTGCGCAATCCGGAAGTCTTCCTGCTCGATGAGCCACTTTCCAATCTCGACGCCAAGCTGCGCGGCACCATGCGTTCGGAAATCTCCAAGCTCCACAAGCGGCTGGACGCCACCTTCATTTACGTCACCCACGATCAAGTGGAAGCCATGACCATGGCGGACCGCATCGTGGTGATGAAGGACGGACATATCCAGCAGGTGGATACGCCGCAAAACCTTTACGACCGGCCGATCAACATGTTCGTTGCGGGTTTCATCGGCGCGCCGCAGATGAACATGCTGCCAGTCACGCTGCGCCGCGACGGCGACCGCTTCACCGCCCTGTTCGACGGCAATCCGCTGCCTCTGCCGGCGGGCATCGATACCGCACGCCTGCTCCCCCATGAAGGAAAGGACATCGTTCTCGGCATCCGGCCGGAAAATTTCCACGAATTCGCCCCGGCGGATATCGATGCCGCCAATGTCGCACCCTTCCGGGCGACGGTGGAACTGGCGGAGCCGATGGGATCGGAAGTGCATCTCAACCTTGTCTCCGGCGGCAGAAACCTCGTCGCACGCGTCTCGCCGCGTTTCAGGGCGAAGATCGGCGATCCCGTCGAACTGGTGGCCGATCTGACGAATGCGCAGCTTTTCGATCCCGCCACCGAGCGATCGATCCTTTATTGAGGCGACGGGGAGAAACGCGATGCAATGGCTGGAAGGGTTATGGACGAAGGAAGGGGCCGGGATCGACAAGAACGCCCCGCCGCTGACCGGCCTTGCCCTTTTCCTCGATATCATCAAGCGCGAATGGTGGGAGATGGTGAAGCTCAACCTCCTCTTCATCATCGCCAGCCTGCCGGTGGTGACGATGCCGGCGGCGATGCTGGCCATGGCCCGCATCTCTGTTTCCTTCGCAAATGACGAGAATACCTATCTGCTGCGCGACTTTCTCGAGGCCTTGCGGAAATTCGCGCTGCGCGGCACCGCGCTTGTGGTTTTAAGCGCGCTGCTGGTGAGCGCCGGTGCTTATGCGACCGTCAGCTATGCCAGTGCCGCCCGGCTTCAGCTCGTCTATAGCCTGCCTTTTGCGATCAGCCTGGCGGTCACGCTGTTTCTCATCCTCCTCAGCGCCTATGCCAGTGTTGTTCTGGCCAAGCGGGACCTGCCGCTTTCGGAAACCCTGCGGCAGGCGGCGTTTCTGGCGCTCACCAGGCCATTGCCAATGCTTGCGGCGCTCGGCTTCGTCGCAGCGCTCTGGCTCGCGCATATCCTCTTTTATCCGGTGTCGGTTTTCATGCCGGCCACCATCAATTTTTCGCTCGGCATGTTCGCCCTCTGTTTCGCAGCGAGAAACGCCGCCGCAAAAACACGCGCGCGGATGCCCGAACCGACGGGGAGCGGCACTTAAAGCAGACCAGAATCAAAACGACATCAGTCAGGGAAGGAGAAACGGGCTATGGAGTTTAAGACAACCAGACGTGCATTCGCTCTCGCAACCGCCGGTCTCGGCATTGCCATGGGCATGGGAGGAACGGCGTCCGCTGCGGGCGATGCGCCCGTTACGCTGAAATGGGCGCTGTGGGATCTGGACAAGGGCGCTTATTTCAAGCCCTTGATGGAGGCCTACAAGCAGAAGCATCCGAATGTGACGTTCGAGGTGGTCGACCTCGGCTCACAGGATTATACGCAGATGATATCCACGCAGCTCACCGGCGGCTCCAAGGATATCGATGTCGTCACCATCAAGGATGTGCCCGGCTACGCCAATCTGGTGCGCGCCGGCAACATCACCGATCTCAGCGGCTTCATCAAGGACCAGAAGATCGAGACGGCCCCCTATGGCGGCCTGATCGAGGAGCTGACCATTGACGGCAAGATTTACGCTTTGCCGTTCCGCTCGGATTTCTGGGTGGTCTATTACAACAAGGATATTTTCGACAAGGCGGGCGTGCCTTACCCCACCAATGACATGAGCTGGGCGCAGTTCGATGAGATCGCCGGCAAGCTGAAGGGCGGCATGGGCGCAAACCGCACCTATGGCGCGCTGCTGCACACCTGGCGTTCGACGGTGCAGCTGCCCGGTATTCAGGATGGCAAGCACACGCTTGTGGACGGTAATTATGAATTCCTGAAACCCTGGTATGAGCGTGCGCTTGCCCTGCAGAAGAGCGGCGCGATACCGTCCTATGCCTCGCTGAAAACATCGAACACCCATTATTCCGCTCTGTTTTTCAACGGAACGATCGGCATGCTGCCCATGGGCACATGGTTTGTCGGCACCCAGATCGCCAAGGTGAAATCCGGCGAGTCGAAAAGCGTCAATTGGGGCATCGTGAAGTTCCCCCATCCGGATGGTGTGGCGGCAGGCGCGACGGCCGCGCAGATTGCCGGATTGTCGGTCAATGCCAATTCCGGCCACAAGGAAGCGGCGCTTGACTTCATCCACTTCGTTACCGGACCTGAAGGTGCGGCGATCATCGCCTCTACCGGCACTTTCCCTGCACTCAGAACCGATGATGTGGCCGAGAAGATCGCAGCGCTGCCGGGCTTCCCGCAGGACCAGAACAGCAAGGACGCGCTGCAGGCCGGCAAGGCCTATCTGGAAATGGCGGTCAACCCGAATGCGGCGAAGATCGAAGTCGTTCTTAACCGCGTGCATGACGCGCTGATGACCGACAATATCTCCATTGATGACGGCATCAAGGACATGAATGACGGCGTCAAGGCCATCAAATAATTGCCACAGGGCCGCGGGCGATGAGCCTGCGGCCCTTTCCTTTGATCATGAATTCCGGACATCCGTCACCGTGCCTCACGAGACCGCCACAGCCAATCCGCTCTTTCACAATCCGCTTCTCGGCAGGGACGATCTCGCAAAGGCGGTTATCGATCTCTTCAACCCGCTGCTTGCCTGTTTTTCACCGGGCGGCGCGCGCGTCCGGCTTGGAGCAACGGGGGCAATTTTCGATTTTCCTGCGGCGGAGCTGGAGGGTTTTGCCCGGCCATTATGGGGCATCGTTCCGCTTGCCGCCGGCGGTTATGACTTTCCCCATTGGGATCTCTACAGGCGTGGACTGGCCAATGGCGCCAACCCCGCCCATCCCGAATATTGGGGCGATACGGCTGATCGGCACCAGCGGCTGGTCGAACTGGCGGCGATAGGATTTGCGCTTGCCATGGTTCCCGAACACATCTGGGAGCCGCTTGCCGAAACGGACAGGCAGGCTGTCGCCGCCTATCTTCTGGCCGCCCGCGAGCGGGAATTCGTCGACAATAATTGGAAATTCTTCCGCGTTCTGATCGATCTCGGGCTTGAGCGGGTCGGCGTGGAATTCGACCGGACCAAAACCCAAACCTATCTCGATGAACTCGAGGCTTTCGATATCGGCAACGGCTGGTATCGCGACGGGCCGGTGCGCCGGGTCGACCATTACATTCCCTTTGCCATGCATTTTTACGGCCTGATCTATACGGTGCTGGCAAAAGGCGACGACACGCGAAAGACACGCTTGCGCGAACGCTCCCGCATTTTTGCCCGTGACATACGCCACTGGTTTGGGCCCGACGGGGCGTCGCTCGCCTTCGGGCGCAGCCAGACCTACCGTTTTGCGGCAGGCGGTTTCTGGGGCGCTCTTGCCTTTTCCGGTCTGGAAGCGCTGCCGTGGCCAGAGATCAAGGGTTATTACATGCGCCATATCCGCTGGTGGTCGAAGCGGCCGATCGCGGACCGCGACGGCGTCCTGTCGGTCGGATATGGCTACCCAAATCTTCTGATGAGCGAGAGCTACAATTCTCCCTGCTCGCCCTATTGGGCGCTCAAATTTTTCCTGCCGCTGGCGCTGCCCGCCGATCACCCGTTCTGGACTGCGGAAGAAGCCGAACCGCAGGAATTTGCCGAACCAGTTCCCTTGGCGGAGCCGGGCATGGTGGCCTTTCATACGCCGGGCAATATCGTGGTCCTGTCCTCCGGGCAGCAGCACGACAGGATGCGCGGCGCGCAGGAAAAATATTCGAAATTCGCCTATTCCACCCGTTATGCCTTCAATATCGAGGCGGATGACCGGCATTTCGCCGCTGCGAGTTTCGATGGCATGCTCGGCCTCTCCGACGACGGCGTGCACTTCCGCACCCGCGAGACGATGGAAGAGGCGTTGATCGCCGAGGATTGCCTCTATTCCCGCTGGCGGCCATGGGCGGATGTCGAGATCGAAACCTGGCTCGTGCCGCAAAACCCCTGGCACATAAGGCTGCACCGCATCCGCACACCGCGCCCGCTGCAAACATCAGAAGGCGGATTTGCCATAGAACGCGCCGATTTCAACCGCGACCGCACCGAGGCGAGTGAAGGTCGCGCCGTCTGTTACGGACAGACTGACACCAGCATCATCGTCGATCTTTCGAGAGATATAAGGCGCGAAGGCGTGTGCCATCAGGCAATCGCCAATACCAACCTCATTCACGCCAGAACCCTTGTTCCGCAATTGCGCGGCGCCATCGCCTCCGGCGAAACGCTGCTGGTGACGGCGGCCCTGGCACTGCCGGCCGGCAAAGAGGCAGAGGCCGCATTGGCTGCCCTCCCCGAAAGTCCCGATCTCCCGAGGCTGGAAGAGATGTTCAGGCGGGAGGGGCGACGCGTTCCCGCCTATGCTCTCGATGAAAACCGCGCAGGCTGACGGAGATGACCGACGACACACCGGGTGTTTCCCAGAGACCGGATCGGCTGAACATCCTGACCTGGGAGCGGAGACGGGAGGATATCGACAGCCCCGACCATCAGGCACGGCTGCGTGGCCTCGAGCGCTCTGCAAACGCCGTTTTCGGGCAGGGCGTCTACATCGCCGCCAAGGCCGAGGTGCATGCGGATAGACTCCTTATGGGCGCGCAGTCGTGGATCGCCGGTTACGCAATCGTGCGCGGCGATATCGAACTTGGCGAAAATGTCTCGATCAACCCCTATGCCTGTCTTTCCGGTAAGGTGACAATCGGCAATGGCGTGCGCATTGCCTCACATGTCAGCATCGTTGGCTTCAACCATGGCTTCGACGACATTGAAACTCCGATCTATCGCCAACCGCTGACCTCGCTCGGGATAGAGATCGGCGACGACGTCTGGATCGGCGCCAATGCGGTTGTGCTGGATGGCGTGAAGATAGGGCGCGGCGCAATTATTGCCGCAGGCGCGGTGGTGGCGAAGAACATTCCCGCCATGGCCATTGCAGGCGGCGTTCCCGCCCGGGTTCTGCGATATCGCGGAGAAAAAGCGGCCGCGCCGAAGCTGACGGAACCTGATGGCCTGCTGCAAGAACTCGGTAAGGAGATTGCCGACGACTGGCTTGCCGCCATCCGCTCCTATGGCGAGGATGGCATCTATCGTTCCGCCGATGCATCCGGACGTGAGGTCGAAAGCGTCAGGCACCTGTGCGATGCCATCGAGATCGCAGCAGCCTTCGGGCAGGAGACTATTGCTTTCGATGCCGTAAAAACCGTGGCCACTCTTCAGGCCCTGCAGAATCGGGAAACGGGGCTGTTTCTTAACCGTCACCACCGCCCCTCGACGCCTCCCGAGAAGGACCCTGCCGTCCTCTATAATATTCTGGCTGCCGGATATGGGCTTGAATGTTTCGGTGCTACGCCGAAACAGCCAATCGCTTTCGTGGAGCGTCTGCGCGCCGACGAACTCATCCTCCTGCTGGAAGAATTGCCATGGCAAAGCCGTGCATGGCATTGCGGCGCCACCATAGACGCCATTGCCACCGCGCTTTATTTCAACAGGCGCTATTTCACATCCGGCGACAACCTCACCGTTCTCTTCGGCTGGCTGGCGATGAATGTGGATAAAACCACCGGGCTTTGGGGTGAGCCGACTGCCGCACAGGGCCTGCTGCAACCGGTCAACGGCTTTTACCGGCTTACCCGCGGCTCTTACGCACAGTTCGGCCTGCCCCTTCCCTATCCGGAAGCAGCAATTGACTCCGTTATCGCCAATTATCGTGCCTATGGCGGTTTCCATGGCGAGGATTTTAATGCCTGCAACCTGCTCGATACGATCCATCCGCTTCTTCTGTGCCTGAAACAGACGGATCACCGGCAGGACGAGGCGAAGGAAATCGCCCGCGAAATTCTTCGCCAAAATGAGGGACGCTGGCAAAGAAACAGGGGATTTGCCTTCGCCGAGGGACATCCGGCCGGGCTGCAGGGCACGGAAATGTGGATGTCGGTTCTCTGGCTTTCAGCGAAGCTTCTCGATGCGGAACATCTCCTGCCGTTTCAACCTCGCGGCATCCATCGCTTCGAGCCTGCGGAAATCGTCCGTGGCCTGATTGCCCGCTCTAAATCTCCGGTATAGGTTTCCGACACTCTTTTGAAAGCTTTCAAACCGGACCGGTCGAGTAAAAGATGCAACTCAAAGACTGCTATAATTTCCACGATTTTCGCCGCATGGCCAAACAGCGTCTGCCCGGACCGATCTTCAATTATATAGACGGCGCCGCCGATGACGAGGTGACGTATCGGCGAAACACGGCCGCCTTTGAAAAATGCGATCTCGTTCCCGATGTGCTGCGGGGCGTAGCGGATGTGGATATGTCGGTCACCGTCATGGGGCAGAAGCTTTCCATGCCGGTCTATTGTTCGCCGACGGCGCTGCAACGCCTCTTCCACCATCAGGGGGAACGGGCGGTTGCGGCAGCGGCGGGGAAATACGGCACGATGTTCGGCGTCTCCTCGCTCGGCACCACGAGCCTTGAAGAAGCGCGCCGGATCAGCGGCGGCCCGCAGGTCTATCAGTTCTATTTCCATAAGGACCGCGGCCTCAACCGCGATATGATGGCGCGCGCCAAGAGCGCCGGCGTCGAGACGATGATGCTGACGGTGGACAGTATTACCGGCGGCAACCGCGAGCGCGACAAGCGCACCGGTTTTGCCATTCCGTTCAAGCTCAATCTTTCCGGCATCGCGCAATTCGCCATCAAGCCGGCCTGGGGCATCAATTACCTGACGCATGAGCGCTTCAGCCTGCCGCAGCTCGACGACCACATTAAAATGGACGGCGGCGCTCTTTCCATCAGCCGCTATTTCACCGACATGCTCGACCCTTCGATGAACTGGGACGATGTGGCGCAGATGGTGCGCGAATGGGGCGGGCCGTTCTGCCTTAAAGGCATCATGTCGGTGGACGACGCCAGACGCGCCGTGGAGATCGGCTGCAGCGGCATTGTGCTTTCCAATCACGGCGGCCGCCAGCTCGATGGCTCCCGCAGCGCCTTCGATCAGCTGGCCGAGATCGTCGATGCGGTCGGCGACCGGATCGATGTGATGATGGATGGCGGCGTGCAGCGCGGCACCCATGTTCTGAAAGCATTGTCTCTCGGCGCAAAAGCGGTGGGGCTCGGCCGCTATTATCTTTTCCCCCTGGCTGCTGCCGGGCAACCGGGCGTCGAACGGGCACTTGAGCTGATGCGTATCGAAATAGAGCGCGGCATGAAGCTGATGGGCTGCACCTCCGTCGATCAACTCACACGCCGGAACCTTCGGTTCCGTTGAACAAGCGGGACGACTGCGGAAGAACTTGGGTGAGGCGCGGTCACAACCGACTACTGAAACCGCATACCGTTTCAGTCGCGTTTCGTCGCTGTTCCTGAAGCGCCATGCCGATGTTCCAGACGAGCGCCAGGCAAACAAGTCCGCAAAAGCAGGCTGAAATCAGCGAGCGATGGCGTTTGGCTCCGGAGAGAAACATCCAGCCGATAATTGCATAGGCCGCAAGCGCCGGCACCGCGGCAATCAGAACGGATATAGGGCCATCGCAATCGACGGTCTCGACGCCGATGGCGCGATATTCATTCGGGGTTGCCACCAGGCCGAGGACGGCCACCGGAAACATGGCCGCTAAAACTGCGTAACGGAAAAATCGAGGCGTGTCGGGCATGCCTGCTCCATAGCCGGATAATCCACTGCCGCAAACCGCGCAGGTAAGGTCCCGCCGCGCGATCTCAGCGAATATCCATCTTGCCGATAATATCGGTTTAGCCGCTATTGTCGGCGACCGGAAGAGCAGATTGCCCGCTTTTGCTGAGAAAGCCAGCCTTTTACGTCGGGAGCAATCTTGGCAAGTCAGGCGGAATATGATTATGGTTGCATGATGCAACCATAATGGATTGAACGTGCCCCAACAGCCATTCCCCATAAACGACATCCGTTCCACCTCCCGCCGGCTCGTCCGCGAACTCGGCTTCATGGGGGGAGACTTTGCAGGCACCGATCTGCCGCCCTCCGCCGTGCATGCCCTGATCGAGATCGAGGCATGCCCCGACATCACGGCGCGGGATCTGGGAAAACTTCTGCGGCTTGAAAAATCGAGTGTCAGCCGCATGCTGCGCAAGCTCGTCCTGTCGGGCGATGTCCGCGAAGAAACGGATGAAGGGGACAGCCGCATCAAGCGGCTGTGTCTTACGGGTCAGGGACAAGAACAGGTGAGCGCCATTCATGGCTTCGCGAACCGGCAGGTCTCCGGCGCCCTGACGCAGCTTACATGGGCGGATGCCGACACGATCCTCCAGGGACTTCGTCTTTACGCCGATGCGCTGGGGGATAGGACCGATACCTTTGCTCCCTCCATGGAGATCCTGGAGGGATACAGGCCGGGCATCATTGCCCGGATCACGCAGATGCATGCGCTCTATTACGCCCGGACATCCGGCTTCGGCCAACGCTTCGAATCCGTCGTGGCCGAAGGCCTTGCCGCTTTTTGCAACCGGCTCGAAAGCCCGAAGAATGCGATCTGGGTCGCAATGCGCGGACAGGAGATCATTGGCTCCGTCGCTATCGATGGCGAAGATCTTGGAGCGGATATTGCGCATCTGCGCTGGTTCATCGTTGATGACGGCGTGCGCGGTGGCGGTGTCGGACGCAGGCTGCTGGAAACCGCACTGGCCTTCGTCGATGAAAAAGGCTTTGCCGAAACCCATCTCTGGACATTCAACGGCCTCCTGGCCGCACGGCACCTTTACCAAGCCCATGGTTTCGCATGCGTCGAGGAACATCCGGGCAGCCAGTGGGGAAGCGAGGTTCTGGAACAGCGCTTTGTCCGGTCACGGCCCGAATGATCTTTCAACCGCGCACAAACGGCCGCAATCGGAATCGTCCTGCGGCCGTTTCGAAATCGGGTACCGGCACCCGTTAAAAGGCGAGTTGAACCTTCATCGACCTGCTTCTGTCACCGGCGGCTTCGAATGCCGCGACTGCCTCTTCTAGCGGAAAGGTTCCAGTCAGCAGGGGCTTCAGGTCGACACGGCGCTGGTTGATGAAATCGACGGCAAGTCCGAATTCCTCATGGAACCGGAAGGTGCCCTTCATCTCGATTTCCTTGGCGACCACCATATTCTGCGGAATGGACACATCGCCGCCAAGACCGAGCTGAACCACCGTGGAACGCGGTTTCAGCGCTTCAAGACCAGAACGGACGGCTCTCTCATTGCCGGACGCCTCGAATTGCACATCGAAATAACCCTTGTTTGCCGAATAGGCGGAGAGCGCATCCGGGTCATCGGCGACATTGATGACACGGTCGGCGCCGATGGCGAGCGCCTTTTGCAGAACCGCATCCATGACATCAGTCGCGACGATTTCCCGGGCGCCATGGGCGCGCGCGGCAATGATCGCCAACGCACCGATCGGCCCGCAGCCGGTGACCAGAACGCGTTTGTCGGTTAAGGCACCGGCGCGGTTGACCCCATGCAGCGTTACCGCGAAAGGTTCGGCCATGGCCGCTTCATGAATGGAGACGCCATCCCGCACCTTGTGGCACTGATACGCCTCGGCGACGAGACGCTGACGAAACGCGCCCTGAATATGCGGCATGGGCATGGCGGAGCCATAAAAGCGCATGTTCAGGCACTGGTTCTGCTGACCCTTCAGGCAGAATTCGCAATGGTTGCAGGGCCGGCTCGGCGATACGGCAACACGGTCGCCAACGGCGAGACCGGAGACACCCTCTCCCAAAGCCTTGATGGTGCCGGCGACCTCATGGCCGAGGATCATCGGCTCCCGCACGCGCACGGTGCCGAAGCCGCCATGATTGTAATAATGCAGGTCGGAGCCGCAGATGCCACCCGCTTCGATGGCGACCTCGACCTGCCCCGGACCGGGCTGCTCGGTCTCCCGTTCCTCGATCCGCAGATCCTTCGCCGCGTGGATGACAACCGCTTTCATAGTCTCTCCTCCCGTAAGGCTCACACGGCGGCAGTCGCCGCCGTTGCCCATTGTCCAGACTTGTCTCAGATATCGACCACGAGGCCCTTGGCTTTCAGAACCGGCTCGAGCTTGCTGACCTCGATCACCGACTTGCCCCGCTTGTAGGCTTCGATGTAGCCCGCCTCGGCATCTTCGCGGGCCTGCGAAAGCTTGGCCGCTTCGTGTGCCTCCTCGCGCCTGACGACCACAAGGCCATCGGCGTCGCCGACGATGATATCGCCCGGATTGATGATCTCGCCGCCGACGATCACCTGATCGTTGACCGCCGCAATGGTCTCCTTGACCGTACCCTTGATGCAGACGCTGAGCGAGAAGACCGGAAAGCCGAGGTCCCGCAGCTGCAGCGTGTCGCGCACGCCGGTATCCGTCACCAGACCACCGATGCCTTTTGCGAGGCAGGCATTGGCGAGCACGTCACCGAAGGAGCCGGCTTCTTCATATTCGCCGGCGGAAACGACGATGATGTCACCCGGCTTGGCATAGTTGATGGCAAGCTGCAGCATGATGTTGTCGCGCGGCGCGCATTTTACCGTGAAGGCCGGGCCGCAGAGCTTCATGCGATAATCGACCGGCTTCAGCCGCGAGGACAATGCACCGCGGCGTCCCTGCGCCTCATGGATCGTGGCGGGAGAGAATTTGGCAAGGGCGTCGACATCCGCCTTGGCCGGACGCTGCGCGATATCTTTAATGTGGATCATGAAAACCTCCCACGTTGAAGCTGTCGGCGAGAGCGTCTCGCCGACCGATAGTGTTGAAGAGTTGGAAATTGGCCGAGGCTGAGCCGACGCTCAGGGGATCGGGTCGAACTTCAGTTCGGACAGAGGCACGACCTTGTCGGTCCGCGTCATCTTGTATTCGGTGTTCGGGCCAAGCCACTTGTCCCAGATGCGGTTGATTTCGCCATCCGCATCGAGCTTGCGCAGGATTTCGTTGATCTTCGCAGTCAGCGCCGGGTTGTCCTTGGCCATGCCGATGCCGATGGGCTGGAAGAGCATCGGCTCTTCGATCATGCGCATCTGCTTGCCCTTGGTCTTGGATTCGTTGACGAACTTCGTCATCGTCATGGTGTTGCCGACGATGCCGCGCGCCTTGCCCTGCTGCACGGCGAGATAGGCGGATGCCGTATCCTGGAACGTCAGCGGCTCGGACTTGTTGAGCTTGACGGAGAGTTCCGATGTCGAGCCCTTGCTGGATGCGATCCGCTGGCCGACGAAATCGGACTTCTTGGTGCCGGGGTCATCGACCGGAACGATCAGCATTTCCTTCGCCAAGTAATATGGGTCGCTGAACTGGATCTGTTCGGCGCGGCTCTGGGTGTAAGCGAGGTTGGCGACCGAGAGGTCGACGCGGCCGAGCTTGACTTCGGGAACGCGCGCTTCGACCGACACTGGCTTGATCTCGGCCTTGACGCCCAATTCCTTGGCGATAGCGCCACACAGATCGACGTCGAAGCCTGCCATTTCGCGCGTCTTCGGGTCCGGCGAGGCGAAAGGCGGCACATCGGCGAATGTCGCGCAACGCAGCGTCTTGTTCGCCATGATCGTGTCGAGCTGGTCGGCCTTGGCCGGCAGAACCGCAGCCGAGGTTGCCAATATGGCGGTAAGAGTAATGCACTTCCAGTTCATTTCAGTTCTCCCTGTTATTATAGAGGTTGGGTCTAGTGTCTCAAATCGGCAAGAAACCGCTGGGCACGCGGATGTTGCGGATTTTTGAAAAACTCGTCCGGTTTTGCCGTTTCGAGAATGCGCCCTGCATCGATGAACCAGATGCGATCGGCCACTTCACGGGCAAAACCCATTTCATGGGTGACGCAGAGCATTGTCATGCCTTCGGCGGCGAGGCTCTTCATGACGGCGAGCACTTCGCCAACCATTTCCGGATCGAGCGCTGAGGTCGGCTCGTCGAACAGCATGACCGGCGGCTCCATGGCGAGCGCCCGCGCGATGGCGACGCGCTGCTGCTGACCGCCGGAAAGCTGGGCGGGATAGGAACTGGCTTTGTCGGCCAAGCCGACGCGGTCGAGAAGCTTCAGCGCCTTGTCATGGGCGACGGCCGGAGAAACGCCCTTCACCCGGACCGGCGACATGGAGACATTCTCCACCACCGACAGATGCGGGAAGAGGTTGAAGCTCTGGAAGACGAAGCCCACCCGGCTGCGCAGTGCATTCAGCTCTTTTGCGCGCATCTGGGCATGGATGTTCCTTCCGTCCAGCATGATCGAGCCGCTGCTGATCTCTTCCAGACGGTTGATCGTGCGGATGAGGGTGGACTTGCCGGAGCCCGACGGCCCGCAGATGACCACGACCTCGCCACGGGTGACGTTTTCGTTGACATCCTTTAGCACCTGATAATCGCCATAGCTTTTGCAGACCTGCGAAAGCGTGATGGTGTAGGCGTCCTGAGTGGCGGAAACTGGCGCGGTCATAGCTGCTCCGTAGCGATATTGGCGGGGGCCGGTGCCGTGTCTGCGGCAAGCTTGCCGCGCGGGCCGGCCCGGCGGCGGGCGATGCGCCGCTCGAGAAGGTTGGCGACATGGGTGAGCGACCAGCAGATGATGTAATAGACCAGCGCCAGAATGAGGAAGACCTGGAAGGGCTGGGTCAGAAGCTGATTGTTCACCTGGTTCGCCGCAAAGGTCAGGTCCGGCACATTGATGACGTAACCGAGCGTCGTATCCTTGATGGTGGATACGAAGGTCGAGATCAGGCTCGGGATCATGTTGTAGAGCGCCTGCGGCAGGATGACATAGCGCATCGCGCCGAAATAACCGTGGCCGAGCGCCCGTGCCGCATCCATCTGCCCCGTGCCCAGCGATACGATGCCGGCACGGACGACTTCGCTCATGAAAGCGCCCTGATAGATGACGAGCGTGGTGAGCATGGTGACGAAGCTCGGCACATCGGCGCCGGTCCAGAGCGGAACGAGAAAATAGCTCCAGAGAATGAGCATCAGCAGCGGCACTCCACGGGTGAAATAAACCACTGCGGTCACCGGCCAGCGCAGGGCCCGCCATTTCGACAGCCGCGCCAGCGCCATCAGAATGCTGACGGGGAAGGCAAGCGCAATGCTGAGAGCCGACAGGATGAGCGTGTTGGCAAGGCCGCCGAGCGGACCGTTGGGATATTGGCCGATCAGGAGCAGCAGCCAGTAATCCTGGATGATTGCGATCATGTCGTGGATCATGCCCGCGCCCTCCGCAGAGGATCGGCACGCATGGAGATATAGGCTCCGAGACCCATGATCAGCAGCGAGAAGAACAGATAAAGCACGGTGGCGACCAGATAGACCTCAAACGTCCGGAAACTCAGATTTTCGACTTCCTTAACCGCATGGGTGAGTTCCGGTGCGCCGATCAGAACGCCGAGACTGCTGTTCTTGAAAAGCGAGGTGCTGTGGTTGATAAGCGGCGGCAGCGCGTTGCGAACGCCCTGCGGCATGATGACGAACCGCATGGCCGAGACATAGCTATGCCCGAGTGCACGTGCGGCCTCCATCTGGCCGGGATTGATGGAGCGAACGCCCGAACGCAGATCCTCGCTGAAATAGGCGGCCTGACAGAGACCGAGGCCGATAATGGCGAAGATCGCTTCCGCATTATGGCTGGAAAGCCAGCTGGCCAGCCCGCTCGGCAGCAGCGTGAAGACGCCGAAATACCAGAGCATCAGCTGCACAAGCGTCGGCACGTTGCGGTGATAGGACACATAGGCCGCCACCAGCGGATCGCCGAAGCGGAAGGGCGAGAGGCGGATGGCGAGAAGCACGATGGCGAGCGACATGGCGAGCAGCCACGAGCCGGCATAGATGATGAACGTCATCTGGATGCCATGCAAAAGCATCGAGACGTAGTCCGCATTGTTCAAGATTGCGCCGAGGTCAAAACCGCTCACGCGACTTTTCCTCCGGCTCCGCCCGCCGCGACCTTTTCAGCCGGCCGATTTTCAACCGCTTGGGGCTTGGCCGTCTGCAGCCCGCCCATGACCTGAAGCGTCGGGGTAATTTCCATGTGGCCGATATTCATGGCCACGGGTGCGGCGATGGCAAAGGCAATCGCATCGGCGATATCGGATGCCTGCGGCAATTCGAAACCATCGATGAAACGTTCGCGAATGCTCGGATCATCGCCATGCACATGGTTGAAGATATCGGTCGCGACGCGGCCGGGGCAGATTTCCGTCACCCGCACGCGTTTACCGAAAGCATCGATGCGCAGCTGGTTGGACAGCATCGCCACGCCGGCCTTGCTGGCATGATAGGTGGAATTGCCGCCGAAATTATAATTGCCGGCAATGGAGGAGATGTTGATGACGTGGCCGCGATC
This sequence comes from Agrobacterium sp. LR_9, assembly GCF_041954855.1. Classification (NCBI taxonomy): domain Bacteria; kingdom Pseudomonadati; phylum Pseudomonadota; class Alphaproteobacteria; order Hyphomicrobiales; family Rhizobiaceae; genus Agrobacterium; species Agrobacterium sp. LR_9. Next base: position 36,043 of record NZ_JAVAYA010000006.1, on the reverse strand, counting down.
GCGCGCCACCATGCCCGGCACGACCATGCGGCACAGATGCAGCACGGCGCGCAGGTTGACGTCGATCAGGAGATCGATATCGCTCTCATCCGCTTCCAGAAACTTCTTCGGGCGGTCGACGCCGGCATTATTGACGAGGACATCGAACGCAATCTCACTGGTGAGCTTTGCAAGCGCCGGCCGGTCCGTCACATCGATGGCATGGGCAAAGCAGCCCGTGCGCTTCGCCAGCTTGTTGAGAGCGTCCGCGCTTCTGGCAACCGCATGCACTTCCAGCCCTTCGCGGCAAAGGCGCTCCACGACGGCGGCGCCAATTCCGGAAGATGCGCCGGTTACGAGTGCGGTCTTGTAGTCTGAGAATGGCATGTTTGTCCCCTATCGTTGAGCAAACATTAGTGAAGCTTTCATCGCTTGCCTAAGACCGATTTTTTTTGGAGTAATAAGCAACTTGTATGGATGGCGATTGCACCACTTTAAGCGATGCGGCAATCCGGCCGGCGGGGCATATGTTCCCCGTGCCGGCCACTGGTACATTCTAGACCACCGCCGTCGGCAGGTCCTGTCCTGCGAAATGCGCATCCAGATTGGCGAGAACCAGAGCGCCCATCTGAAGCCGCGTCTCATGGGTCGCAGCGCCGATATGCGGGGCGAGAACGACATTGCGCATGCCGATCAGCGCCTCGGGAACATGCGGCTCGTTCTCGAAAACATCGAGTGCCGCACCCTTCAGCCCGCCTGCCACAAGAATATCGACCAGCGCCTTTTCATCCACCAGCGATCCTCTGGCGACGTTGACGAGCACGCCATCCGGCCCCAGCGCCGCCAGCACCTCGCGGTTGATCGCGTGCCTGGTCTCCGGCGTCGCCGCCGCCGCGACGATCAGGACATTGCAGGCGCTTGCGAGCGACACTGCCGTTGAATGATAGCCATAGGCCACGTCCTGTTTCCGCCGGCTGAAATAGGAAATCTCCGCATCGAAGGCTTCCAGCCGCGCCGCGATGGCGCGGCCTATGCGGCCAAGCCCGTAAATCCCGTAACGCCGCCGCGAGGCCTTGTTGCCAAGCGGCATCTCGGCTTTTTTCCACTCCCCCGAGCGGACATGGTGATCCGCGCTGACGAGCTGGCGCAGCAGCATGATGGAAAGGCCGATGGCGAGATCGGCGACATCCTCGGTCAGCACGTCCGGCGTGTTCGTGACCCTGAAGCCGCGCGCGCGGGCCTGATCAAGATCGACCTTGTCGAAACCGACGCCGTTAATGGCGACGATTTCGAGAGCGGGCAGGCAGGCGGCGAGATCAGGGGCAAGGCCGATATGACCGCCCGTGACGACAGCCTTTATCGAAGCCGCCTCCGCCTGCAGAAACGCCTGTTTGTCGGATATTTCGTGCCAGCGATGGACCCGGAAGCGCTTTTGCAGTTCGGCTTCTATCTGTGGCTGAAGCGGGTAGGTTTGCAGAAGATCGGGCTTCATGCGCGCTCCTTAGCCGCGACCGACGAAAGGCATGCCGCTCGCCATCACCGTCATGGTCAGCACATTCGCTTCCAGCGGCAGCGAGGCCATATGCACCACGGCTTTGGCGACGATGCTGGCATCGATGGTCGGTTCGACGGCGGTGCTGCCATCCGCCTGCAGCACACCGGTCGCCATGGCGCGCGTCATTTCGGTGCTGGCATTGCCGATATCGATCTGCCCGCAGGCAATGTTGAATGCCCGGCCATCCAGCGCGGCCGACTTGGTAAGGCCGGTGATCGCGTGTTTGGTCGCGGTATAGGGCGCCGAACGCGGCCGCGGCGTGGTGGCCGAAATCGAGCCGTTATTGATGATGCGCCCGCCCTGCGGCGACTGCGCCTTCATCTGGCGAAATGCCGCCTGGGTGCAGAGAAAGGCGCCCGTGAGATTGGCCCCGACCACCGCGTTCCAGGTTTCGAACGGCACATCTTCGATATGGACAGCCGGCGCCGACATGCCGGCATTGTTGACCAGAAGGTCGAGGCGGCCGAAACGTCCAGTGACCTCCGCAAACAGCCGTTCGACATCGGCCGGAACGGAAATATCGGCCGCGACGGCAAGAATACGGTCTCCATATTCGCGCCATTCGCCAACGGCGGCATCCAGAACCTCACGCCGCCGCCCGGTGATCGCGACGCTGTAACCCTCTTCAAGAAGCGCTTTGGCAATCGCCTTGCCGACTCCTGTTCCTCCGCCCGTAACGAGCGCGATCTTTCCATCACTCATGCTGCTTTCCCCTCCAGCTCATCTTCCACATGCGCCTGAATGATCTCGGCAAAGGACGTTTCCGCCCTGAAGCCAAGCGACAGCGCCAGTTGCGGATCGTAATCCTCGGCCCAGCCGTCGACGATCCGGATGATACGCTCGTCGGGAACACGCTTGATAAGCGCCACGGCCTTTTCCCCGGCAAAGGCGCGCAGGGCCTCGATTTCATCGGCCACCGTCGCCGAAAGTCCCGGCATGATGAGATTGCGGCGAACGCCGAGCCCGGAGAGATCGACGCTCGCGGCGCGCAGCAGGAAGGCGACGGCCGAGCGCGGGCTGGCGAACCAGTGGCGCACGGTATCGGCAACGGGCAACACCGCTTCCTGGCCCACCAGCGGTTCGCGCAGAATATTGGAGAAGAAGCCGGAGGCGGCCGCATTCGGCTTGCCGGGGCGGATACAGATGGTGGGCAGGCGGATGCTGACGCCATCGAAGAAACCGCGACGGCTATAATCCGCAAGCAACAGCTCCACGATCGCCTTCTGCGTGCCATAGCTGGTCAACGGCGCCGGCAGGAACTCGTCGCCAATTACCTTGGGGAAAGGCGACCCGAAAACCGCGAGCGACGAGCAGAAGACCACACGCGGGCGGTAGCCATCCTTCTGATGCTCCAGACGAATGGCTTCGAACAGCGAACGTCCGCCATCGAGATTGATGCGATAGCCCTTCTCGAAATCGGCCTCCGCCTCGCCCGAAACCACGGCGGCGAGGTTGAAGATCACATCCGGTCGCTTGGCAATCAGCTTTTCGGCGACGCCGGCATTCGACAGATCGCTGCGCTCGATGGTCAGCTTGCCGCCAAAGCCCTTCGGCGCGGCCGGCTCGAAAACATCCGTCAGCGTCATTTCCGTGATCTTCTCACCGCCAAGCGTTCCGTCAGAAGCGAGACGTTGCGTCAATTTGCGGCCGATCATTCCGGCCGCGCCGATTATCAGAATATGCATGCTTCACCTTTACTTTGGCCGGCCGCGCCGGCTCGATTGATCGTCAGTCGTCATCACCCTGAAACACCACCTCGCGACGGCGCATGATCGCCGGCATCGCCATCATGATGACGACCATGCCGGACAAGGCGAGCAGGGTGGCGCTGATCGGATGGGTGACGAATGTCGAGAAACTGCCCTGCGAAATCAGCAGCCCGAGACGCATGTTCTGCTCCAGAAGCGGACCGAGAACGAAGCCCAGCACCAGCGGCGCTGGCTCGCAGCCGATCTTGCGCAGGAAGAAGCCGACAATGCCGAATACCGCGCAGAACAGAACGTCGACGACGCTGTAGGAAAGCCCGTAAGCCCCGATGGCGCAGAACATCAAAATGGCGGGGCACAAGAAGCGGTAGGGAATGCCGAGAAGGCGAACCCAGATGCCGATGAGCGGCAGGTTCAGCACCAGAAGCAGAAGATTGCCCACCCACATGCTGGCGATAAGCCCCCAGAAGAGATCGGGCCGCGACTGCATGACTTCAGGTCCCGGTGTAATGCCCTGTATCATCATCGCCCCGACCATCAGCGCCATCAGGCCGTTGGCGGGAATACCGAGCGTCAGAAGCGGGATGAAGGAGGTCTGCGCGCCGGCATTGTTGGCGCTTTCCGGCCCCGCCAGCCCTTCGATTGCGCCCTTGCCGAAACGGGATGGATCCTTGGCGATCTTGCGCTCCATCGCGTAGCTCGCGAACGAACTCATGATCGCACCGCCGCCGGGCAGCACGCCGAGGAAAGAGCCGAGCGCCGTGCCGCGCAGCACGGCCGGAAAGGCCTGTTTAAAATCCTGCCGGGTCGGCATCAGCGATCCGGTTTTTACCGTGTCCGCATCGCGCTCCACGCCCTGCTGCAGGTTGAAGAGGATTTCGCTGACGCCGAGAAGCCCGATGGCGAGAACGACGAAATCGATACCGTCGAACAGTTCCGCCATGCCGAAGGTGAAGCGCTGCTCACCCGATGTCGGATCGATGCCGACGAGGCTGAGTGCAATGCCGAAGGCGACCATGCCGACCGCCTTGACCGGTGATCCGCTCGACAGGAACACGGCAAACAGCAACCCGAAGATCACGAGACTGAAATAATCGGCCGGCCCGAAGGCCAGTGCCACGGCAGAAAGCGGCTTTGCGACAACGACGATCAGGATGGTCGCCACCGTGCCGGCAAAAAACGACCCGAGCGCCGCCGTGGCCAGCGCCACACCCGCCCTGCCCTGCCGGGCCATGGCATAACCATCGATGCAGGTGACGACGGACGAGGATTCGCCCGGCAGATTGACGAGGATCGCCGTTGTCGAGCCGCCATATTGCGCGCCATAAAAAATGCCCGCCAGCATGATCAGTGCGGCCGTATCCGGCATCGTATAGGTGATGGGCAGAAGCAGCGCGACGGTGGCGGAAGGGCCGATGCCCGGCAGGATGCCGATCATCGTGCCGAGCGTGACGCCAAGCAGGCAGTAGAAAAGGTTTACTGGCGTGACGGCCACACCGAACCCGAGGATGATATTAGAAAAAAGATCAGTCATGGCAGCAGCGGTATCCTCTGTCCGAGGCCGACAACAAAAATGAGGATGCAGGCAAGGATGAGCACCGCCGAAAGCAGCAGAACTTCAACCGGCCGGATCCTGCCATAGGCGATGCAGGCGAGCACGATCAGCACGAAAGCGGCGGCGATGAAGCCCAATGGCTCGATCAGCAGCGTAAAACCGACAATGCCGGCGACCGCCAGAAACGGACGCATTTTCGGCGCCACCCAGGCTTCGGACGGTGTCTTTCCCAGCAAATCCTGCAAAAGCAGCGCGATGCCGAGTGCGAACATCAAAGCCGCGATGACCGTCGGCATATAGCCGGGTCCGGGCTGGAAATTGGTGCCCATGCTCAGCGGCCGCGCGCCATAATAAAGCCCTGCGGCGGCGGCCAGAAAGAAGGCCCCGGACAGAATATTCGCGGTCAGTTTCGAGCCGTTTTCGGCCATGATTATCTCCCCTCCTCATCGGAAATACGCCGCGCCTCCCGACACGGCGTATCCGACGTTTAATCACTGGCTTAATCGGCCCAGACACATCCCTTCGAGCGCATCATGTCGTAGCGATCTTCGATATCCATCTTGCCCTGACGGTGCAGTTCCATCATGTGGTTCTCGTGATCGTCGCGCTCCCGGCAGGCCTTGACGAGTTTCGGGATATCGCTCTCGCGAACGACGACAACGCCGTCATCATCACCGCAGACGATATCGCCGGGGCTGATCAATTCGCCTCCCACCACCACCGGATGGTTGATGGTGCCGAGCGTGTCCTTGGAGGTGCCCTTCATGCAAAGGCCGAGCGAAAACACCGGGAAACCGATCTCGCGCAGACCCTTGCCATCACGCACGGCGGCGCTGACCACGAAGCCGACAATGCCCTTGCCGATGCAGGCGGCAGCCAGCACATCGCCAAAGCCCCCCTGATTGGGATTGTCACCGCCATCGATGACCAGCACATCACCGGGCTTTGCCAGATTGATGGCTTCGAAAATCATCAGATTGTCGCCGATATGGCATTTCGCGGTGATCGCCGGGCCGCAGATTTTCAGGCCGGGTTTGATCGGCTTGATACGATAATCGAGAGCGCCGAGCTTGCCCTGCGCCTCATGAATGGTGGCGGGGCTGAATTTGCTGATCGCCTCGATATCGGCCTTGGAAGGGCGCTGGAAATTGCGGATGACATGGGCCATTGGCCGGGTTCCTTTCAACAGTGGGTCATGCCCGGACCAAACGCGGCCCAAGCGTCATTTTGATTAGGGGTGAGAGAAGCGGTCGGTACCGGCCGCTTATTTCGTCCAGGGCTTGCTTTTCCAGAGCTCGGCCAGATTGGCGTTGCCCTTCTTGAGCGCCTCGGCAAATTCGGCCTGGGTCAGCGGCAGCGTGGTCAGTTCGCGCTTCTTGGCGTCGGCAAGATAATCCGGGTCCTTCAGCGCCTTCTGGAAGGCATCCACCAACTTTGCCTCCACATCCGCCGGCAGACCTTTCGGCGCACCGAAACCGGCAAGCAGGCTGAACTGAACATCGTAGCCCGCCTCCTTGAAAGTCGGCACGTCAGGCGAGAGCGGCGAGCGCTCGGTACCTGATGTGGCCAGTACACGCAGTGCGCCGGAACGATTGTCGGCAAATACCTCGTTGAGGTTCATGAAACCGAGCGTGACGTGGTTGCCCAGCATGGCAAGCCGTGCCGGCCCGCCGCCATTGAAGGGCACAAAATTGAGCTTCACGCCCGCCGCCTCTTCGAACAGCAGGGCTGTAATCTGGCTTGGGTGACCGATACCCGTCACGCCAACGACGACCGGGTTCGCCTTGGCCGCCTCCACGAACTCCTTGGCGGTCTTGATCGGCGATACCTTGTTGACCGTCAGCGCCAGATCGCCGCCGATCTGGTTTGCGAGCGGGGTGAAGGCGTCTTCCTTGTAGCTGGCATTGCCCTGCACGATCGGCGAATACATCGACGGGAAATTCAGCGCTCCGATGGTGTAACCGTCAGGCTTCGCATTGGCGATATAGGTCGCGCCGATCAACCCGCCGGCACCTTCGCGGTTTTCCACCACGACCGATGTGCCGAGATATTTTTCGAGATAGGGCACTAGCGCCCGCGACTGGATATCGGTGCCGCCGCCGGCCGGATAACCGATGACGAGCGTCACCGGCCGCTCCGGATATTCCGCCGCCGCCCCTCCCGCAGCCAGCATTCCCGCCGCCGCCAGCATGCCAAACAGAGATGTCTTCAAACGCATATCTTTTCCTCCCCGATACGCTTTCACCGGGGAGGCTAGGAAGAAGCCATCAACAATACAAATACCGAGTTTTCAATTTACCCATACAGATCGTTTATGGGTTGAATGCCGGCTCGCGTCTTGCGACAGCCCGCAAAAGGTCGCGGAACAGCCTGAACGTTCGCTCATCCACTTCCCTGCCCTTTAACAGATGTATGGAGCGATAAATGACGGGCTGGGTGATATGGGCGGCCTGAAGCTGACCGGCCTCCTGCTCCTGCTGCACCGAATTCCATGACAGGATCGTCGCACCGATACCGGCGCTGACGGCGCGTTTGATCGTATCCTGCCCGTCGATCTCCATGGTCACGTTCAGTGTTATTCCGGCGCGGGCGGCGGCCTCGTCGATCGATATGCGCAGTGGATTGTCTTTCGGCGGCAGGATCAGGTTGAGCCCTGCCGCAGCCTCAAGCGGTATCGACCGGCCGATAGGCCTTGAAGAAACGGCAAACAGGCTCTCCTTGACGATAAGATCGTCGGCCTTGTCCTCCGCACCCACCAGCGCAACGGCCATATCCACCTTGCCGAGACGAATAAGGCGCAGGGATTCGTCATTGCGCGCCTCTATCAGCCGCAGCGACACCTTGGGCATCGAAGCGGCAACCTCGCTGATGATGCTCGGCGCAAAGGCGGTCGCCCAGGAGGGAATGAGGCTCAGCCGGATCACCCTCTCATCCAGATAGGCCATGGCACGGATTTCCGCTTCCGCCTGCCGAACCTTCTCGGTAATCTCCCGCGCATGGGAAAGCAGGACTTCACCCTTTTCCGTCGCCTTCACACCCCGCGCCAGCCGGTGCAGCACTGGAAAACCAACCAGCCGTTCCAGTTCCGTAATGTGATGGCTGAGCGCCGGCTGGGCTATCCCCAATTGCCGCGCCGCCGCCGACATGGAGCCGCAATCGGCAATCGCGACCAGATATCGCAGCCTGCGCAAATCCAACATGCCCGCTTAACCTCCCGCCGGTTAGAAATGCGATCATGACACCAAATCACCGCGGGGGCCTAGGGGAAAAGCGTCGTCCGGTGGTCCTGCCGGTCTTCAAGAGAGTAATGGGGTAAGACAAGATTCTTATGACAGCCGGCTAAGGCTTTTCTCAATGTCTTGCCCATGACACGGTCTTGCTGCGATGGGGAGCGGGATGAATCCTAAGACCGGAATTTTGCTCAAGCTGACGGCCATGCTGGCATTCACAGTCATGTCCGCCTGCGTGAAGGGCCTGGACGGGGCGATCCCGGTCGGCGAAGTCGTTTTCTGCCGGGGATTTTTTGCCCTCATTCCCCTCTGTCTCTGGTTCATCGCCTCCTCGGAGCGGATAACCGTGCCGGCCAAAAAGAACATCGGCAGCCTGCTCGCGGGCAGCTCGGCGGGGCTTGGCGGCATGTTCTTCGGCTTTCTCGCCCTCGCCTATCTGCCGCTGGTGAATGTGACGGTGCTGAGCTACACGACACCGCTTTTCACCGTCATGCTGGCGGCGCTGCTGCTTGGCGAAAAAGTGCGGATATATCGCTGGTCCGCCGTGCTGACCGGTTTCATCGGTGTCTTCATCACGCTCTCGCCGAAACTGATCTTCGATGCCGCCTCAGGCCCCGCTCAAACAGACTGCGTCGCAATGATCGGAACCGCGCTGGCGCTCACCGGTGCGCTTTGCGCAGCCTTTTCCTCCATCGCCGTCCGCCATCTGAACAGCATCGAAAAGCCGTCGCGCATCGTTCTCATCTATACGCTGACGGGTGTGGTGGCCGGCCTCGCCACGCTCGGATTTGGATGGAAGATGCCGGATTTTCACCAGTTCCTGCTGCTCGCCGGCGGGGGCCTTGCCGGCGGCATCGGCCAGATCGCCATGACGCTGAGCCTGCGCCACGCCCAGGCCTCGCTGCTGGCGCCGTTCGATTACACCACCATGATATGGGCAATCGCCCTCGGTTATCTCTTCATGGCCGAAGTGCCGACGGGTGCGACCATCATTGGCGCCTTGACTGTCATCGCCGCCGGGCTTTTTGCGATGTGGCGCGAAAACCGGCTGGCGAAACAGGCCGTCAGGGAGCCGACAGCGTCAGCTGTTCCGTAACGCGCTTTTTGTGCAGCCGCCTTTCCCGCCACAGCGTGAACAAACCGGCGGCAACCACGATGGAAGCCCCCAGAATGGTCGTCAGGGCCGGAACCTGATCCATGAAGGCATAACCGATCAACAGCGCCCAGATCATCGTCGTATAGTCGAACGGCGCGAGCAGCGAGGCCTCGGCATAACGCAGGCTGAGCGTCACCAATATCTGCGCGATACCGCCAATAAGACCGGTGCCGATCAGCAGGGTCCATTGCCACGCGGTCGGCATTTTCCAGCCCATGCCGATGCTGGCAAAGCCGATGACGGTGGTGAGCAGGGTGAAATAGAAGATGATTGCGCCGGTATTTTCCGTCTGCGTCAAATGCCGGATCTGGATCATCGATATGGCGGAGAAAAAAGCAGCCGCCAGACCGAACAGACCGCCGAGCATGGCGACGCCAGAGCCGGAAGCGACATCCGAAACATCGAAGGAAAAATGCGGCGACAGGATCAGCACGATGCCGCAGAGCCCGACGACCACCGCCGTCCAGCGGTCAATCCTGACGACTTCCTTCAAAAGCAGCACCGCCATAATGACGGTGAAGAGCGGTGTCGCATAACTGATGGCCGTCGCGTCGGCCAGCGGAATGTAGGCCAGCGCCAGATAGCTGAAGACCATGCCGCCGGTGCCGGAAAAACTCCGCACCAGATGGCCGCCAATATGGCTGGTTGCCACCTGCCTTCGAAAACCGCCCTGCGCCGCCATCCACAGACAGAGCGGCAACATGGCCACAGCCGACCTGAAAAAGACCACCTGCCCGATGGGTATTTCGCCCCTCAGGCTGCTGATGCAGGCGCCCATCAGCACCAGAGCGAGCGCTGCGGAGATTTTGAGGAGAATGCCTTTGCGGGAATCCATGGTTCGTTCCTTCGGAGTCTTCGAACCGTTTCACCACGCGGCGGCGGGATATCAAACCGGAAAGCAATGTCCATAGGAACTTCGTCTGACCCCATCAATCCCGCCCCCATGGTAGCTATTGCTGATGGACAGGGTGCGGATTCCGCTCCGCCCGCCTGCCGCCGTGGGGACAAAAAAGACGTTGGAAACCAATATGGATCTGGAAAAGATCAAGAAACTGATCGAGTTCGTTGGCTCTTCGCGAGTATCCGAATTGACCGTGAGCCAGGAGGGAACCACGGTCCGGATCATCCGCGAAAACAATGCCGTTTCGCCGCAGACGCCATCATCGCAGCCCCGGCCCGTTGCGGTAGCCGAAACGGCATCCGCGACACCCCGCGCCGAAGAACATGCGCTGGCATCCGCCGCAGCCGCACCGGCGTCATCCGGCATCGTCGCAGCACCCTCATTCGGCCTTTTCCATCGCGCCCCGAGCCCGGGCGCGGCGCCTTTCGCCGAGGCCGGCGACGAGGTCAGGCAAGGACAGGAACTCTTCATCATAGAGGCGATGAAAGTGTTCAACACCGTGAGGGCGGAACGAAGCGGCAGGATCGCCAGATTTATCGCCAATGACGGCGAAGATGTCGAACTCGGACAGCCGGTGCTGGAGTTCGAATGATGGATGCGACACTCCCAATGGTGGCTGAGCCAAGAACATTCGACAGCGTCCTGATCGCCAATCGCGGCGAGATTGCCTTGCGGGTGCAGCGCGCCTGCCGTGAACTCGGCCTGAAGACCGTCATGATCTATTCGGAAGCCGATAAGGATGCCGACTATCTGAAGGCGGCCGACACCGCCATCTGCATTGGCCCGGCCTCTCCCGCCCAGAGCTATCTCAACGCGCCGGCCATATTGCTTGCGATGGAGCTGACCGGCGCTGGCGCGGTTCACCCCGGCTATGGTTTCCTGTCTGAAAGAGCGTCTTTTTCGGAAGCCGTGGAGGCGGCGGGGGCGGTCTTCATCGGCCCGCGCGCCGACGCCATCCGCACCATGGGTGACAAGATCGCGGCGAAGCGGGCGATGATGGAGGCCGGCGTGCCCTGCGTTCCCGGTCCCGATTCCGCCCTGCCGGATGACATGGCCGAAGTCTCGAAAATCGCCGCCGAAATCGGCTATCCCGTCATCGTCAAGGCGGCCGGCGGCGGCGGCGGCCGCGGCATGCGTGTCGTGCACGAGGCCTCTGCTCTTCAGGATGCCGTTCTCGTCACGCGTGAGGAAGCAAGCCGGGCCTTCGGAACGCCGGAACTTTATATCGAGAAATTCCTCGAACATCCGCGCCATGTCGAAATTCAGGTTCTCTGCGATGGTCAGGGCAACGGGGTCTGGGTGGGGCTGCGCGATTGTTCCATGCAGCGCCGCCACCAGAAGGTCGTCGAAGAAGGTCCGGCCATCGGCATCCCGCCCGATGTCGCGGCTTTCGTCGGCAATCGCTGTGTCGAAGCCTGCCGCCAGATCGGTTATCGCGGGGTCGGCACCTTCGAGTTTCTTTACGAGAATGGCGAATTTTATTTCATCGAGATGAATACCCGCCTGCAGGTCGAACATCCGGTCACGGAAATGACCTCGGGCGTGGATCTGGTGCGCCAGCAGCTTCTCGTCGCTCTTGGCCATCCGCTTGAGATTTCGCAGGAGGATATCGTCTGCGAAGGCCACTCCATCGAGTGCCGCATCAATGCTGAAGACCCCTATAGCTTCATTCCCTGCCCCGGCCTTATCACGGCGCTTCACCTGCCGGGCGGTCCCGGCGTCAGGGTCGATACCCATGTGAGGGCGGGTTACAGCGTTTCGGCTCATTACGATTCCCTGATCGCCAAGCTCATCGTCCATGCCCCGACCCGCGAGCAGGCAATCCTGCGCATGCGGCGCGCACTTGACGAAATGCGCATCGAAGGCGTTTTCACCAACCTGCCGCTGCACCGGGAAATATTGCAGGACCCGGCCTTTTCCGAAGGCGGCACGGATATTCATTACCTCGAACATTGGCTTGCAGCGCGGAGTGCAAAGTGAAGCGACAGCCTGTTTCCATTTCCCGCTACAGCGAGCCCGGCACGATTGCCGATCTTGCCGCTCATCTCGAGCGCAACAACGTCTCCGCCATTGAAATAGAGACGCCGGATGGATCATTGAAGATCGTTGCCATGGCAGGCGCTCAGCCCCCCGCAGCGCAGCGGCCCATCGAAGCGGCCAAAGCGCCGGTAAAGGCGGATATTCTTGCCCGTGCACCGATGGCCGGCATCTTCACGCCCGCGCATCCGCAGCGCCCCGAGCGGGCGGTTCGGGCAGGACAATCCGTAGCGAAAGGCGAGATCGTCGCATTCGTCGCAGCCGGCCCCGTGCTTGTTCCGGTTATCGCCGAAAAAGCCGGCACCGTCAGCGAAATCGTGACGGAAACGAGTACGCTTGTCGGCTATGGCTCCACCCTTCTCAAGACCGAAACATGATGGTGACGTCGATGAGCAACCTCCCGCTGAAAACGCCCCACCTCACCCCCGCCCATCTGGGCCTGCCGAAAATCTCGATGATCGGCAACAAGACGTTTCTGATCGAAGCGCCCGGCGAGCTGGACTTGCCCGCCCAGCGGCGTATCTGGGCGCTGACGCGCGCATTGAAGGACCGCCCCGAGGTGCTGGAGCTGATACCCGGCATGACCAACCTGCTGATCGTGCTACGCAGCACGCCTGAAGATGCCGGGCATCTGCAGGATGAGCTTCTCGACATCTGGCAAAGGACGGCGGAACTCGATCTTCTGGGCAAGACCATCGAAGTGCCCACGACCTATGGCGGCGAGCACGCCATAGACCTTGCGGCGATCTGCGATTATTCCGGCCTGCCGGACAAGGAAGTCGTGCGCCTGCATTTCGAGCGGACCTATACGGTTTTCGCCGTCGGCAGCGCGCCGGGCTTCGGTTATCTCGGCGGCCTCGATCCGCGCATTTTCATGCCGCGCAAGAAAGTCCCGTCGCTCCGCATGTTGAAGGGCATGGTGACGATCGGCGGCATGCAATCCGGCATCTCGGTTCTCACCGGGCCGAATGGCTGGAATTCGCTGGGCTTCACCGAAATCACCATGTTCGACGCCACCGCCGAGCAGCCGGCGGTGCTGGCGCCCGGTGACCGCGTTCGTTTCCTTCCCGAAAGGATCGAACTATGATCCATATTCTTGCCTGCGGACCGCTGAACACCGTGCAGGATCTCGGCCGTGCCGGTTACCGCAATATCGGCATCACCGCCACGGGCGCGATGGACCCCATCGCGCTCAGGGTCGGCAATATTCTTGTCGGCAACGGCGAGGATGCCGCGGCGATTGAAATCCAGACCTTTCCGTTCCGCATCGAATTCGAAGAGGCGCTGACCTTCGCCGTAACCGGTGCGGATTGCGCCGCCCGGCTCAATGGTGCTGATCTGCCGCCCTACTGGTGCGCGCGGGCAGAAAAGGGTCAGATTCTCGAATTTTCGACGCCGCTGAAGAATGCGCGCGCCTATCTCTGCCTTCAGGGCGGCATAGACGTTCCCGTGGTGATGGGATCACGAAGCACCTCACTTCGCGGCTCCTTCGGCGGCCATGAGGGACGCCACCTCACCACCGGCGACAGGCTGTCCGTTCTGCCATCCGAACCATCGGCGCTGCCGTCAAGCGGCCTCGGCGTCATGCCGCTTGCCGAGTCGATGCCGGACATGTTTCCGATATCGGACAAGGGCGAATTGCTGCTGAGAGCCATTCCCGCCGCCGAACACGATCTTTTCGGCGAAGGTGCGGAACGTTTCTGGTCCGAAGCCTGGAAAATCACCTCGCAGAGCGACCGCACCGGCTACCGGCTTGCCGGCACGCCACTTATGCTTTCGGCTCCCGTCGAGTTGCGCTCCTATGGCGTCATTCCGGGCGTGGTTCAGGTGCCGCCGGGCGGCGAGCCGATCATCCAGATGAGCGACGCCAACACGGCCGGCGGTTATCCGAAGATGGCTGGTATCATCGACAGCGATCTTTGGCGGCTCGGCCAGGCGCGCATCGGCAGTCGCATCCGTTTCGTGCAGGCAACGGTGCGCGAGGCGCTGGAGGTCGAACAGGCAATCGACGCCTATTTCGCCGATATCCGCAAAACCCTGCCGCTGGTCGCCGCCGCACTCGGCACGCTCGCAAAACGATAATCCTTAAAAATACGGAGAGGAACCATGAAGATCGATGTTAATTCCGATATGGGCGAAGGTTTCGGCGTCTATAAGGTCTGCGACGACGAGAAGCTTATGGAAGTCGTCTCTTCGGCGAATATCGCCTGCGGATTCCATGCCGGCGATCCGGAAATGATGGCGCGCATGGTGCGTCTCGCCAAACAGAACGGCGTCGGTGTCGGCGCCCATCCAGGCCTCGCCGACCGTCTCGGCTTCGGCCGCCGCGAAATTCCCGTCGATGCGGAAGAAATGGAACAGCAGGTTCTCTACCAGCTCGGCGCGCTCTCGGCGATTGCCAGGGCGCAGGATGTCTCCCTCTCCCATATCAGCTTCCATGCCGCCATGGGCAACATGATCAACCGCGACGCGGCGCTTGCCGAACGGATCATGAAAAAGATCAAAGCGGTCGATCCAAATCTCATCGTCTTTTCGATGCCGGACATGCTGATCGAAAAGGCGGCTCTGGATTGCGGGCTGAAAGTGCTCAACCTCTTTCTTGCCGACCGGGCCTACGATGTGAAGGGCCAACTTGTGCCACGCAAGCTGCCCAATTCCGTCATCAAGGAAGAGGGAAAAGTTCGTGCGCGCGTGCGCCAGTTTCTGGAAAAAGGCACGGTCACGACCATCGAGGGCGAAACCATCACCGTTCGTGCCAGATCGATCCTCGTCCACAGCGATACGCCCGGCTCGCTGGAGCTTGCGCGCACGGTGCGCAGCGAAGTGGAAGCCTGTGGCGGCAGCGTCGTGCCGGCTCGCGAAGTGGTTGCCTGAAGCGGCATACGCCTCATATCCTGAAGCACAAAAAGCACGGCACCGCATTCTATGTCAGGAGCGCGGTGCCGTAATTTTGTCGGCTATGGATACGGACCGGATTTCGATCCGTCGCCAGCCGGGCCGCCTGAGCGACCCGGCCGCGAAATCATCAATTCAGCTGGATCACGTGATTGCTGTCGCTCGTCCAGCTCAGTCTCACCCGGTCGCCAGCGGCGCTGACGGCATTGGTGAAACCTTGGGTCTGGGTCTGCCGGTAAGCGATCATCGGCTCGCCATTGTCCAGACGCAGGTAATAATGCAGCATGAAGCCGCGATAGACGACCTGCTCCACCCGCGCCGTGGTGGAATTGCCGGTGTTTTCACCTGAGTCCACCGCAAGCGGTGAGACCGAGATCGCTTCGGGGCGAACGGTGACGACGACCTTGTCGCCCTGAACCGCCCCCATATCCTCGACATCGAGCCGGACGCCGGAACCGGTGACCAGCCTTGCGGAACGACTATTGCGCTCCGCCACGCTCGCCTCGAAGAAGTTCGAAGCGCCGATGAAACCCGCGACGAAGCGGGTCAGCGGCTTCTGGTAGATTTCGCCGGCCGGTGCGATCTGCTCGAGATTGCCATCCCGCATCACGGCGATCTGGTCCGCCATGGTCAGGGCCTCGTCCTGATCATGCGTCACCATGATGGTGGTGAGGCCAAGCCGCTGCTGCAGGCTGCGGATTTCGACCTGCATGCTTTCCCTCAGGCCCTTGTCGAGCGCACCGAGCGGTTCGTCCAGAAGCAGCATCGAAGGCTCGATCACCAGCGCGCGCGCCAGCGCCACACGCTGCTGCTGGCCGCCGGAAAGCTGCACCGGCAGTCGGTCGCCGAAGGCGTGCAGCTGAACGAGATCGAGCGCCTGCTTCACGCGCCCTTCCCGGTCAGCCTTGGAAACGCCCCGCATCTCCAGCCCGAAGGCGACGTTTTCGGCAACGGTCATGTGGGGAAACAGGGCGTAGTTCTGGAAAAGCATGCCAACATTGCGGCGGTGAACCGGGGTGCGCGTGGTCGGCTTGCCGCCGACCACGATTTCACCCGAGGTAGGATCGACAAGCCCCGCAATCATGCGCAGGCAGGTCGTTTTCCCGCAGCCGCTCGGGCCGAGAAGCGCCAGGATTTCCCCTGCCTTGACGGTAAGCGAAACATCATCGACGGCAACGACCTGACCGCTGTAATGTTTGGTCAGTCTCTCCAGGCGGACTTCTACGGATTTCATCAGCGTTCCTCAGCCGTTAAAGGTCTGGTTGTATTTTTCGAGCCATTGGGCGCGGCGCGGAATGATGTATTTCCAGTCCGGCGTGAACAGGTTCAGCGATTCCATCTTCGTTTCCGGGTAGGCAAGGAACTTCGCCGTATCTGCGCCGAACTCGATGCCCTTGACGGAGGGCGCGCTCAGCGTCGCTTCCGAAAGCATCTTCTGCACACCGGGATCGAGGATGCGGTTGATATAGGCAAGCGCGAGATCGCGGTGCGGTCCGCCCTTTACCAGGGCGATGGAATTGATGCCGGTGAATGCCCCTTCCTTCGGGAAGGTCATGTCCAGCGGCACGCCCTTCTTGGTGTGCGGATAAACCGCCTTGGAGTATTCGATACCGCCGAAATCCGCCTGGCCCTGCGCCACCATCATCGTCTGCGCTTCCGCGTCATAGATCGAGAGCACGTTCGGCTTCAGCTCGGCGAGTTTCGCCCAGCCGGCATCCGTATCATATTGCGCTTCCTTCAGCGGCTTGCCGGTCGCAAGGGCGGCCGCCACCATCAGCATCAGAACGCTCTGGGTGTTCTTCGGTGTGTTGAGAAGCATGCGGCGGGCATATTTCTTGTCGAACATCTGTTCGTAGCTTTCGAACGGCTTGCCCGTCGTCGGATTATAGAACAGGCCGGCAATCGAGATTGCAAAACCGACGCCGAAATTGTCTTCGAAAAGATAGCGAGAATAGACGTTCTTGAGGTTGGGGATTTCGTCCGCCGGCAATTGCTCGATCAGGCCTTCCTCCTTGGCCTGCGGCACGCCGACATCGTCCATCGACATCACGCTATATTGCGGATTTTCGCGGGTGGCGCGCAGCGTGGCGATATTGGCGAGCGTTGCGCCTTCGGTCGTCAGCACCCGGCACTTATATTCCTTCTCGAAAGCCGGGATCACTTCCTTCTTGATCAGCCCGCCCTGCGCCGAATTATAGACGCCGACATACATGGTGCGGTCCTGTGCGGAAGCCGCGGTGTAGAAATAGGGTGTGGCGAGCGCGCCTGCGGTGACTGTCAGGAAACTGCGCCGTTTCATGATGATGGTCTTGTCTGTCATTTCCGGTACCCCTCTTGTTGTTGATTTACATAGCCATTGCCCGGCGCAGACCCACCAGCCTGTCGAGGACGAGCACGACGGTCACCGCCAGAAGGATGATGATGGTGGACATGGTCGCGACCGAAGGATCAAAGACCGTGCCGATCTGGCGATAAAGAACGATGGGCACGGGCAGGTTCGCGGAATCCGCCAGCCACATCGAAACGGGATAATTGTCGAAAGAAACCATGAAGCAGAAGATCGAGCCGGAGGCGACGCCGGGCGCGATCTGCGGAAAGATCACCCGCGTGAAGGTTTTCCAGCGCGTGGCGCCAAGCGTGCGCGCCGCTTCCTCAAGGCTGACATTGACGAGCTGAAGGCTGGTCAGCACCGTGCGGATCACATAGGGCGACGTCACGACGGTGTGGGCGATGAGAAGCTTCAGCTTGGTATCCATCCAGCCATAGCCGGAGAAAAGCTGCAGCAATGCCAGGCCGGTCACCAGCACGGGAAAGATCAGCGGCGAAAGCAGCAGTCCCTTCATCAACGAGCGGCCGATGAATTTTCCGCGGGAGAGTGCGAAGGCTGCCGGAACGCCGAGCGCCAGTGAAAGGATGGTGGTCGCCACCGCCAGCGCCGCACTGAAGGTGAGACCAGCGGTGAATTCCTCGTTCTGCATTACCGCTGCATACCAGCGGAAGGTGAAACCCTGTGGCGGGAAGGTGACGAAATAACTGTCGGAGAACGAGATGGCGACGACGAGAATGATCGGTGCCAGGATGAAGACCATCATGGCGGCGGTGATCGCGTAAAAGACGATGGCGGAAGTGCCAGTCAGCTTGTTGTTCATGACGCGCTTGCCTTGATACGACGCCCGCCGAGCAGCCGCATCGAGACGGCGTTGATCAGAATGACGATGAAAACGAGGATGGTGGCGATGGTGGCGCCGAACGGCCAGTCATAGACCGCGAGAACCTGCTGTTCGACCATGTTGCCAAGCATCTGCGAGCCGGGACCGCCGATCAGAGCGGGAATGACGTAGGATGCGGAAGCGAGCGAAAACACCAACGTGAAACCCGCTAGCAGACCGGGAAGGCTGAGCGGGAAGGTGATCCGCAGGAACACTTTCCATGCCGGCGCGCCGAGCGTGCGGGCGGCCTGCTGCAGGTTCGGATCGATCTTGCCAAGCGCGGAGGACAGCGGCAGCACCATCATCGGGAAGAAAATGTGCAGCGAACCGATAATGACGGCGGCATCCGAAAACAGCAGCGTCATCGGACTGTCTATGATGCCCAGATTCATCAATACGTAGTTCAGAAGGCCGGTCGGACCGTTGCCGAGAATGAGCTGCCAGCCATAGGCGCGCACCACGACGCTGACGGCCAGCGGCGCAATCACGATCAGCGTGATGATACGGGTCGTGACGATATTGCCGCGCACGAGAACGGTCGCGACCGGATAGGCCAGTATCGCCGCAAGAATTGAGGTGATCAGGCTGATGCGGATCGTCGCCCAGAGCACCTTCTGGTAAAGATCGACCTCAAAAAACCTGACATAATGGGCAAGCGTGAAGGGGGAGCCGATCAGCCCCTGCGAATTCTGGGTCATGACGCTGAAACTCATCAGCCGAACCGCCGGCCAGAAGAAAAAGATCAGCAGAAAGATCAGCAGTGGCAGGATGAGGATGCCGGGCGAAAACAGCCGACGCTCGAGGGCCTTCCAGCCGGAAACTCCATGGCGTGGCGGGGCATGTGGTTCCATGATCGCAATATCCGACATCTATACTCCCGTCGCGTTGAATACGGCACGAGGCATCGCTTTGAGCCGAACGAGATTGTCCAGACCCTATGACTAGAATTTGCTGGGTGTGCTCCCTGTCGAGGCATCCGGTCTTTTGCCGGCGCCTGTCGCATATTTCTGCATTTTCGCGCCGGTTACCTCTCTGGGTAACATTGCCCGACGCGTCGTTCCCTTGTTGTTAAGCCGAGCTTAGGGGCTAAGCCGACGGGCTGCATAATATTTTATTCCTCTGAGGTCATCGCATACGCATATGGACTGCCCACCCCGTTTTGGCGGGCTATGCATCAAAATCCCGTATGACGTCACATCGAAGTCGTATTGGGGAAATAGCGGAAAATTCCCGTAACCTCTTTGTCATGCACTGGCGTCGCGACGATGCCTGCCTTCACCGTTACAATCGGAAATAATCCATGCCCACTATCGCCCAACGCCTTAACAACGTCACCGTGTCAGCTTCGCTCGCCATGACCCAGAAAGCGCGCGATCTCGCCGCTCAGGGCATCAAGGTCATCAGCCTGTCGTCCGGCGAGCCGGATTTCCCGACGCCTGCCCACGCGGTCGAGGCGGCGCATGCGGCGGCCCTTGCCGGCGACACGAAATATCCGCCAGCTGACGGAACGCCGGCGCTACGGGCCGCGATCCAGCGAAAGTTCAAGCGCGACAATAATCTCGACTACGATCCGAGCCAGATTCTGGTGGCGGGCGGCGGCAAGCAGATCATCTTCAACGCCATCATGGCGACCTGCGACCCGGGCGATGAAGTCGTCATTCCCGCGCCGTCCTGGATCAGCTATGCCGATATCGTGAAGTTCGCGGGCGGCGTGCCCGTGCCGGTGGTTTGCCCGGAGAATAACGGTTTCCGCCTGCGCGCCGAAGATCTCGAAGCCGCGATTACCCCGAAGACCAAGTGGCTGCTTTTCAACTTCCCCAACAACCCTACGGGTGCCGCCTGCTCCCGCGCGGAAATGAAGGAAATCGCCGAGGTCATGCTGCGGCATCCGCATGTCTGGATCATGACCGACGATATGTATGAGCACCTGATCTATGACGACTTCGAATTCTGCACCATCGCCGAAGTCGAACCCCGCCTCTATGACCGGGTCCTGACCGTCAACGGCGCATCGAAAGCCTATGCCATGACCGGCTGGCGTCTCGGTTTCTGCGGCGGCCCGAAGGATCTCATCAAGGCCATCAGCAACGTCAATACCCAGAACAGCGGCGGTGTCGCGACCATCGTGCAGGCTGCCGCCGTCGCGGTTCTCGACGGCCCGCAGGATCTGCTGAAGGAGCGCGCCGATATCTACAAGACGCGCCGCGACTTCGTGCTCGGCAAGCTTTCGGAAATCGAGGGGCTTCGCTGCCACAAGCCGGAAGGCGCCTTCTATATCTTCCCGAATATTGCCGCGCTGATCGGCAAGACGACGAAGGGCGGCACGAAGATCGAGAACGATACCGATTTCGTCATGGCGCTTCTCGCCGAACATCATGTTGCGACAGTGCAGGGCGCGGCCTATGGCCTCAGCTCCTTCTTCCGGCTTTCCTATGCCACCAGCATGGAAAACCTTGCCGAAGGCTGCGCCCGCATCGCCGAATTCTGCAATGGAATGAAATAGGGAGAACAGCATGTTGGGAGGAAGTGGCCGTGTCATCATGGTTTCCGGCGCATCGCGGGGTCTCGGCCTTGCGATCGCCAAAAGGCTTCACGAAGCGGGTTTCACGGTGGCGGCGGGAGCGCGAAATCCGGCCGCCGTTGCGGTGAAGGACCGGCTTTCGGCCGATCGCTACGATGCGGAAGAGGCTGGCTCGGCAGAGGCCTGGGTTGACGCCGTTGCCGGCAGATATGGCCGGATCGATGGGCTGGTGAATTGCGCCGGCATCAATCCCAAAGTCCGGGTCATGGATGCGGGCGAAGAAAGCCTCGACCAGATGTGGCGTGTCAACGTCAAAGGTCCGCTGAGGGTAACCCGCGCCGCCATTCCCCATCTCGTAAAAACCGGACAGGGCAGGGTTATCAATGTCGCTTCGCTGGCGGGACGCCGCGTGGGGTCGAATGTGGGTTATGCCATGACGAAATTCGCCGTTGTCGCCCTCACCCACGGCATCCGGCAGGAATTGTGGGACAGCGGCGTGCGCGCCACCGCGCTTTGCCCTGGCTATATCGCAACCGATATGACGGTCGGCGAAACGGAAGTCAGCCGCGAGGATATGACCCAGCCGGACGATCTCGCCGAAATGGTCGAAACCCTGCTTCGCCTGCCGAACAACCTTTCGGTGGCAGAATTGCTGGTGAACTGCCGCAAGGAAGCAATGCTTTGATCTTTTCCATGCGCGGCACCGGGAAACGGTGCTGCGCGTGGCTTTAGAACCGGCCTGACCCTTTTATTTCAGGGTCTCCGCCAGTTGCAGCAATATCTCCTTCACGGCAAGCGCCGGCTCGGAGAGCGGCGTGTTGTCCGATACGCAGAAGGACAGCGTTTCCTCGATCATCGGGCTAGCGATCTGCCTGACGACGATGTCCTCATTGGATTCCGCGACGATACGGTCGGCGATGGCCTTGGGCGTTATGGTCGCGCCAAGCCCGGCATCCACGCCGCGCGCGATGGTCCTTACCGATTCCAGCTCCGCCATCACGATCAAATCCTTGCGGCTGCGAGTGAAGGCGAGATTGATGGCGCGGCGCACGAAATTATAGGTCGGCGGCAGAAGGAAAGGCAAAAACGCCAGATCGGCGACCGTGATCGGCGCATCGCCCGGTTCCACGCCGAAGCTGCGATGCACGACGAGAACGAATTCCTCACGGAACAGCGGCGTGAACTTGACGCCCCGGATCGGCCCGACGCCGTGGATCAAACCCATTTCCAGACGGCCGTTCATGATCATCTGGCTATAGGGCTGGCTGACGCTTTCCGTGATGTGCAGCAGAATGCCGGGATGAAGCCGCTTGGTTTCCTCCATCAGACGCAGCGAAAGCGTGGCGGCGCTGCTGAAGGGCGCAAGGCCCACCGACACCTTGCCGGAAAGCACAGCGCCCGCTTCGAGCGCCTCCGCCTGCGCCTGCTCCATCTGCCGCAAAATGACCTGCGCATGCCTGTAGACGACCTTGCCGGCATCGGTCATGACCACGCCCTGCTGGCTTCGGGTCAGCAGTTTCTGGCGGAAATGCTCCTCGATGCTTGCCAGCTGCTGGCTGAGCGCCGGCTGGGCAATATGCAGCACATCGGCCGCTCTTGTTATGCTCCCCATGTCGACAATCGTGATAAACGATTTCAGGCGCCTGATATCCATCTGCTGTTGATCATCCCATTACTTGCTTGCAAGAAATAAGATGCTCAATTTGCAGACAAAGTCCATCTTCCATTTCCTCGCCGTGTCCATCGGAGCCGATGGACACGGCCGCTCAGGGCGTCCAGTCAGGCCGCCTTCAGAGACCCCCGATAAGCGTCCGCTCCCGAACCGAGTTCGAACTGGCCGAGCAGCCGGTTTAGCGCATCGACCTCCGTTGCCAGCGTGTGGCTTGCGGCGGTCATCTCCTCGACCATCGCGGCATTTTTCTGCGTCTCCTGGTCCATCTGGTTGACGGCGACGTTGATCTGCTGGAGGCCGGATGACTGCTCCTGCGCGGATTCCACGATCGCGGCGACGTGCTGGTTGATTTCCTGCACTTCGGCAACGATGACATCGAGCGCCTTGCCGGTATCGCCGACAAGATGCACGCCCTCTTCGACCTGCTGGTTCGACTTGGTGATCAGCGACTTGATTTCTTTCGCCGCAGCGGCGGAGCGTTGGGCAAGCTCCCGCACTTCCTGCGCCACCACGGCAAAACCCTTGCCCGCCTCACCGGCACGTGCCGCTTCCACCCCGGCATTCAGCGCCAGCAAATTCGTCTGGAAGGCGATCTCATCGATCACGCCGATGATGCTGGAAATTTCGTTCGACGATTTTTCGATCCGCTCCATCGCCATCACGGCCTGACGCACGACCTCACCCGACCGTTCCGCGCCGATGCGCGTGCGGGAAACCAGCCGGCCCGCCTCATGCGCACGGTTCGCGGCGTCTTTTACCGTTGTCGTAATCTCTTCAAGGGCGGCAGCGGTTTCTTCAACGGCCGCCGCCTGCTGCTCCGTTCGCCGCGCCAGATCATCGGACGCCGACTTGATTTCATTAGCGCCGACGTCGATGCCGGAGGCATTTTCCGATACCCGCAGAAGCGCGTCCTGCAATTTCCCGGCCGAGCCGTTGAAATCGCCACGCACCGCGTCGAGCTGCTCGACAAAGGGATTGTCGATACGGCAGGACAGGTCGCCGTCAGCGAGCTTCGCCAGCGCATAAGCCAGGCTGTCGACGGCAAAGCGGATGCTGCCCGCCTCATCGGCGGCCCTGCGTTCCCGGGCCGCACGCTCTTCTTCACCAAGCGTGCGGTTGGTCTCGGCCTCCTGTTCCAGCGAGGCCTTCTGCCGGTTGTTTTCGCGCAGAACATCGAGAGAGCGGGCAAGATCGCCGATTTCGTCCCTTGTCCCGATATCCTTCAGTGTCAGATGAAGATTTCCCTGTGCAATCTGGGCGGTCTCATCGATGATGTTTGCGATGCGCCCGATGAACCGCCGCGCGATGAACCATCCCGCCAGTGCAAGAAGCACGGTGGCCGTCACTATGGTCAAAGCGGCGTCACGCATCATGGCATGCAGCTGCGCAAACACCGTTTCTTCCGGCACCGAGATGATTGCGTACCATTTCATGTCCTGGGTAAGCATGACCGGCAAGGCGATGGCGAAGGACGCCGTTCCATCCTGTGCGGTGATCTCGCGCTCCGCACCGGGATTTGCAATCAGCTGGTCCCAACCGGCGGTCTTCGCACCGCCGTCCGCGAGGCTTTTTCCCATGATCGCCGCATCCGGATGACTGATGATCTTGCCGCCGCCGCTGACCAGACTGACGAACCCCGTTCCCATGGGCCGCACCGTCGAAAGCGCCTTGCTCGTTTCATCGAGCGACAGGTCGAGGCCGGCGACCCCCTGAGGTTTGGCATCGACCATAACCGGCTTGGCGATTGAGGTAATCAGGACCTCCTTGCCGTCGATTGCATAGGAATAGGGCTCGACGACG
This sequence comes from Agrobacterium sp. LR_9, assembly GCF_041954855.1. Classification (NCBI taxonomy): domain Bacteria; kingdom Pseudomonadati; phylum Pseudomonadota; class Alphaproteobacteria; order Hyphomicrobiales; family Rhizobiaceae; genus Agrobacterium; species Agrobacterium sp. LR_9. Next base: position 11,827 of record NZ_JAVAYA010000006.1, on the reverse strand, counting down.
ACCGTTTTCTTCAGGGTGAAGGGCAATTGATAATAATCGCCCGGACCTGCGGTGGCATAGTCCGTCAAAGCGGTATTGCCTATTTTGCCGCCGCTGCGCACCCAATAGGGTATGTACCGGCCGGTCGCGTCATGCCCCTCCCTGTTGGCGAAATCCGCATCCTTGCCGTCAAACGCATTTGGCTCCCATCCGGTCCAGAGGCCAAGGATGTCGGGGTTATTGGCCAGCATCTGGTGAATGATCTGATCGGCCTTACCCCGGTCGGCATCGCCTGACTGTTTCATCGATTCCAGAACCGAGACGAGGCTGTTGACGATATGGATCGTGCCGCCGATATTCTTTTCGGTCGCCAGGGCTTCGCTATGGGCGATCTGCCGCATACGCTCAAGATTGTTGGCCCTGGTATCCTCAATGGACCGATAAAACAGCACGGCCGAGGCCGCGATCGTCGCAAAGACCCCGCATGCGGCGACCGCAAAAATATTCCGACCCGTTGTCGATTTAAAAAGCATGTCCCATCCCCCAAAACTATGCTGCAACGGTGGCGAGAGTTACGGGTGCGTGCGCAACTGTTGGCGACCGGGCTGGAGGGTGAGCTTAAGAAGTTATGTTTAAAATTTACTTTCAATTCTATTTTTCAAGCGCCATATCAAAACATCAATACTTTATAAAGTTGCAATATTGAAGTATATACAAACTATTGCACGATATCTTCACCCCTGCACAGATACTTTTGCTCTGCGCAGGGGCTCTGCTCGATGCGGACGCGCGATTGCGCTCTGCTAAAGCCGGAGACTATTGCGGTAACCGCAAAGCGCTCCAGAAGCCACGCAACTGCGCGGTCAATTCTGCATAGAGACCGTAGCGCCGCAGATAATGCGAGACTTGCGCAGCATCGGGCCGGTAAGCATTCGCAACCCGTGTCATCGCCGCAACCGCCTCCTCATAATCAGGATAAAGCCCGATCGCCACGGCCGCACCAATGGCCGCGCCGAGCGCGCCCGTCTCGCGGGCTTCCGCGACACGTAGCGGAATTTCCAGAACATCCGCCATGATCTGCGGCCAATGCTGGCTGCGGGAACCGCCGCCGGACATCACGGCGCTTTCCACCGGCAGTCCCGCTTCGCGCAGAACGCCGATATGGCGGCGATGCTCGAAACACACCCCTTCGAACAGGGCCCGCAACATATGGCCTTCGCCGTGCCATCCCGCGAGGCCGTAAAAGCCACCGCGAAATTCCGCACCCAGCCGCGAGCCGAAAATGAACGGATGGAAGAACGGATCGTCGGCGCGGGGTGAGACGGAGCCGACCAATTCGTTGCATCGCTCGAAGGCGTGGTCGCCATGATCGCCGCGAACGCGGTGCACGTACCATTCGAGGTTGGCGGCGGAGGTGGCGCTGGATTCGATATTGACATAGCGGTCACGGCCGAAGGTGGTGACCATGAAGACATCGGGACTGATGACCGGCCTGTCCGCGAAAACCTGGTTGATGCTCCAGGTGCCGGCGATGATGGAAGCTTCCCCGGCATTGATGACCCCCGACCCCATGGCGCTGGAGACCACATCGAAGAAACCGCCGATCACAGGTGTGCCTTCGGAAAGCCCCGTCACAGCCGCAGCCTCGCCCGTCACCTGACCGACGATGTCAGCCGATTCCACGCGACGGGGGAAGAACGCGAACGCGTCCTCAAGATCGTAAAGCGACAGAAGCTCGCGGTCGAGCCGCGCTTCCGGCAAGGCAAGCAGCCCAGCGCCGCTGAGATCGGAAATATCATTGGCAAGGAACCCCGTCAGGCGGAAATTGACAAAATCCTTGCAGAACAGGACCGTACCGGTCCGGGCATAAAGATCAGGTGCATGTCGCTTTACCCAGGCCAGAAGGCTGGGTGTTTGCGCAGGCCATGGCCGCTGCAGGCAACGGGCCTGCAATTGTGCTCCGCTTTTCCGGTCAAGCTCGGCCGCCAGATCGGCAGCACGGCTGTCGAGCGACTGGATGCCGATCAGGGGCTGCCGGTCCTTGTCCAGAAGATAGAGGCCATTGCCGTGGCCGGCACAGCCCACTGCCAGGATGCTGCGGGGATCGACGGACGATTTCACCAGAAGCTGGCGGATCGCTTCGCAGCCGTTCCGCCACAATTCCTCGAGATCGCGCTCGACATAGCCGGGCTCAGGAAATGTCGACTGTCCGTCGATGGCGTGTTGCGCAACCTGCCGGCCTTCCGTGTCGAACAGCACGGCCTTGATGACCGTGTTGCCGACATCGAGACCCAATATGTGATTTTTATCAGCCACGATTATAGATATCCCATGCTTCCTCGCCACCCGCACCCTGATGGATGATGGCCATCAACGCCGCAACGACGGCCTTGGGATTGTCGTGCTGGTAGATATTGCGCCCGTAAACCATTCCGTTCGCACCTTCGGCCACCAGAGCCGCCGATTTGGTAAGCACGTTACGCAAGTCCTCACGCCCCCCGCCCCGCACCAGCACCGGGCACCGCGCGGCTTCGATCACCTTGTGAAAATCGCGCGGATCGCTGGTCGGATCGGCCTTGATGATATCGGCTCCCATTTCCGAGGCAAGACGCACGAGCGTGACGATCTTTTCGGCGTCGCCATCCACCTGATAACCGCCGCGCACATCATTCGGCAGCATCACCAGCGGCTCGATCATCAGCGGCATGCCGAAACGATGGCAATCTGCCCGCACGCGGCTGATGTTTTCGACGCATTGACGAAACAGCTCCGGCTCGTCCGGCAGCATGAACAGGTTCACGACGACGCAGGCAGCATCCATTTCCAGCGCACCGATAATCGGGTCCTGATGGTTCTGGAGCTGCGACCACATGGTTCTGTGGCGCGTGGAATTGTAAGGGTTACCCATGTCGATACGCATGACGAGGGCCGGCTTGTCGCGCTCCGGCCTCTGCTGCAGCAGATCCGCCTGCCCATAGGCCATCTGTATGGCATCGGGACCGGCCTCGACCAGCCTGTTCACGGTCTGCGCCATATCCTCCAGCCCAACGAGGAAGCTCGGCTCGTTGCAAACACCGTGATCGATGGCCACATCCAGGCAACCGCCATTGCGGAACAGCCGGTTCATGCGCGCCTTTTTCGAAATCCGCATCATCATGCATTCTCCTTGCATCTGTGTTGAAGCATTGCCGGCGTGACCCCATAAAAAGTCTCCAGCTCATGGATAAGCCGCTGCCGTTCCGCCGCCGCCTGGGTGGCCGGCCAGCCAAGCTCGCGGGCCGCAACGGCGAGGATCGCGTCGATCAGATCGGCATCGATGACGCCGGTGATGGCGAGCGTCGTGCGCCGCAGGGCGAGATCGGTCAGGTGGCGCACGTGTTCGAAGCGGATCAGCCAGACCACCTCCGCGGCCGTGATCGGCGATTTTTCTGAAAGCCGCACATCATCCGCACGGCCCCGGCAAAAGCCCATCAGATCGAAGGCACGGGAGCCGTAAGCCAGAGCCAGATGCTCCGCCCGGTCTGTGGCAATCGAAAATTCCTCCGACAGGAAGGCGGGCAGGCTGCTGGCACCGGTTGGAAAATTCCTGCCGCCGCCGATCGGGCGGGCCATGGTGCCGGTCAGCCGTCGGCGTCCAAGAAAGGCCAGAACCTCGTCGGTCACCTGCTCGCCAAAAGCCCTGAAAGTGGTCCACTTGCCGCCGATCATGCAAAGCTGCGGCGGATCGCCCGCAACGCGATGGATGAAATGGCTTCGGGAAATTCTTCCGGTAAAGGCGGCATCGCTGCGCGGCAGAGGACGGATGCCGCTGAAACTGAAAACGATGTCGGAATGGGTAATGGCAATCTGCGGAAAGACCTGCCGGATCGCATCCAGAATATAATCCCGTTCCTCGGGCTCGCAGCGCACCCGCTCGGGACGATCCACCTTGATATCGGTCGAGCCTGCGAGAACCCGGCCGAGATAGGGAAAGAGGATACAGACGCGATTATCGTCATTCTCGAAGAAGATCATATGGCCGTTCAGGGCCTTCAAAAGCGCCTCATTGGCGATGATCAGATGCGATCCCTTGGTTCCGGAGACGGTCGGTTTTGCTATTTCCGCCGCCACGGGTGTAGCCAGCGTGCCAATCGTCTCGTCGATCCAGGCGCCGGTCGCATTAACAATGATCCTTGGGCGGATAGGCAGGGCTTCATCCATGCCCTCCAGCCGAAGACGATAGTCGTCGCCGAGACGGACAAGTTCCGCATAGTTGAGCGCAATGCTTTGCGGCGCATCGGCATGGGTGTCGATCAGAAGCTCCAGTGCAAGCCGTTCGGGCTGACTTATCCAAGCATCGTAATAGGTGGCGGAATATCTGATTTCCGGCGTCAGATCCGGCCAATGCTGCAAAGTCCCGGACGCACCGCGAAACGCATGACGGGGCAGGATACGGTTTTTGCGGGTGACGAAATCATAGAGCATCAGACCCGCCTTGATGGCGAGAGCGCCACGGCTTGCGGGTTTTCCGCCGGAACCGACAAAGGTTGCCGCCGCGTTGAACAGGCCGCTGAAAGTTGAAAAGATCGGGATCGTGGTCGGCAGCGGATGAACCATATGCGGCGCGAGCCTGAGAAGCGCATCCCGCTCCCGCAACGATTCTGCCACGAGGCCGAATTCACCGTTTTCGAGATAACGCAGGCCACCATGGATCATGCGCGACGGCGCGGCGCTGCAACCGGAGGAGAAATCGTTGCGCTCCACCAGCAGCACCCGCAGCCCCTGCAAGGCGAGATCGCGATAGGCGGCAATTCCGTTGATGCCGCCGCCGATAACGACGGCATCGAAATCACCATCGAGCCGGATGCGGCGCAGAGCGTCCTCGCGAAAACTGGGCATAGAAATACCGTTCGCTGGCGGATGACCAGCGTCCCAATGTTGTTGACCGTTTAAAGCGACGTGAGAGACGGGACGAAAATGATGCGCTGTTCGCCTGAAGTCCCGTCTCAGCCTACATAATCAGGTATCGAGCCCCACAAGATGCTCCGCGACACCGGCACTGATGAGCGCCAGCTCACTCTCCGTGAGGCGAAGATGTGCAGCCGCGGCGTTTTCGACCGCCTGAGCCGGATCGCGCGCGCCGCAGAGCGAGAATGTTATGCCCGGCTGGGCAATCGTCCAGGCGATCACCACCTGCGCGACCGAAGCCCTGTGGGCGGCCGCCACCGGTTCCAGCACGCCCATCAATCGCGCGATTTTCTGACGGTTCGCCTGGCTGAAGCGCGGGTTGCCGTGGCGCTGGTCGTCGTCCGCAAAGACCCGTTCAGGCCCGACCTTGCCCGAGAGAAGACCGAGCGCCAGCGATGAATAGCTGAGAACCGAGACATCATTCTTTCGGCAAAGCGGCAGCAGCGTCGTCTCGATATCGCGCTTCACCATGGAATATTCTTCCTGAATGGCATCCAGCGCGCCGGTGGCGATATAAGCCTCAAGATCGCCGGGCGAGACGTTGCTTGCGCCGATGGAGCGGATCTTCCCCTCCTCTTTCAGCCGCACCAAAGCCCCGACCGTTTCGGCAATAGGCGTCGTGGCGTCCTGCCAATGGGTCACGTAGTGATCGATATAGTCGGTTCCGAGCCGTTTCAGACTTTCTTCGACCTCGAAACGGATAGAGGCAGGACCGAGATAACGATGAACGGGCTTGCCATCCTGATGGAAGAAATAAGCACCCTCGTTCACATGCCAGACCAGCCCGCATTTGGTAACCAGCACCACTTTCTCGCGCCTGCCGGCAATTGCCTTGCCAACGATGGTTTCCGCAAGCCCCATGCCATAGGCCGGTGCCGTATCGATCAGGGAAATACCCGCATCGATGGAGGCCTGGATGGCGGCGATGGATTGCCGCTCGTCGGTGCCGCCCCACATCCAGCCGCCTATGGCCCAGGTGCCGAGCCCCACGGCGGATGCGCCGATGCCGCTTCTGCCGATCGTCCGGGTCACTATTGCATTGTCCGTCACGCGGTTTCCCCTCCTTCGTGATCCAGTAAATAGCCGGCTATCGCCTCGTCCACGACGAGCGAGGTCAGATAGCGGCCGGCAAGCGTGGCCGCCACCGGTCCGGCCTTGATGGCGCCTGCCGCCACACCGATGATATTCGGGCACCGGGCGAGCTGCCCGGGGTCCAGCGCCACCACGCGCGAGTTGAGATCGATACGCGCCAGCTGCCCGTCCGCCATGGTGAGATGGGCGAGAAACTCGCCGGCAATGCCCGCATCCACCAGCGCCTGCCCGCCACGGGCCGCATCCGGCAGAAGATCGTAATAGCCGGAGCCCGGAGCCTCCACGGAGCCGATGCCGACCAGCGCCACCTGCGCCTGCCGGGCCAGATCGAAGACCTCGCGGATCGATGCGACATTCATCAGCAGATCGCGCTGTTCCTCATCCTCGGCAAACAGCGGCGCATGAACGAGCGATGCGCTGCCGCCGAGCTTCTCCGCCAGTTGCGTGGCGAGATGATTGACATCCGTATAGTGCTTGCCCTGCACGCCGCCGGTCAGCGGCACCACCCGCACATCGAAACGACGCTCCGCCTCAAGATTGTCGACAACGGCACTCACCGCCTTGCCGCCGGTAATCGCGATCACATCGCCGTCACGAATGGTCTCCAGCAAATGGTTGGCGGCCACCCGACCCACCATCTGCAAGGCGGTTTCCGGATTATCGGAGACCGTCGGCGTCACCACCGACTGCCTGAGGCCGAAACGGCGGGTAATCTCGTTTTCGAGGTCCACCAGCCTCTGATAGGGACTGGCGATGGTGATCTTCACCATGCCCGCCTTGCGGCCGGCCGCAATCATGCGGTTGACCTTGGTGTGGGAAAGATTGAGCCGCTCGGCGATTTCCGACTGCTTCACACCCTCGATGAAATGCAGCACCAGGACGGAATACATCTGCCTCTGTTGATCGAAATCGTCCTTGATATCCAGCATGGTCGTATTTCTCCAGTTACCCTCGGGCGAGCGAAGGGCGCTCAACGGCGGCGCCTGACCAGATAGTGGTCGAACAGGACCGCAGTCAGCAATATGCTGCCCCTGATGATGTCCTGCCAGTAGACAGACACATTGAGCAAGGCAAGGGAACTGGAAACCACCGAAAGAAGGATCGCCCCAAGGATCGCGCCGAGAATGGTGCCTGAACCGCCCGAAAGGCTCGCGCCGCCGATGACCGCCGCCGCAATCACGTTAAGTTCCATGCCGACGCCGAAGCTTGGTTGGGCAGAGCCGAAACGGGCCATATAGATAACGCCTGCCACACCGCACAACATCGAACAAAGCGTGGTGGTGGCAAACACTACCCGGCCGACGCGGATACCGGAATAGGCCGCCGCTTTCGGATTGCTGCCGGTATAGAACACCTTGCGGAAGGCGGTCGTGCGCCGCAGCAGCAGATCGAAAACGACAACCACCACCGCGAAGATAATCAGCACCAGCGGAATGCCGCCAAGCGCGCCCTGACCGATGAACTTGAATTCCGGCGGCAGGGAATAGAGCCCAAGCGGCCGCCCGCCCGTCGCCAGCAGGCACACACCGCGCGCAATCACCATGACACCCAGCGACACGATGAAATGATGCAGCCCGATCACCGTCGTCAGGAATCCCATGGCCATGCCGATCAAGGTCGTAAGGCAGATCGCCAGCCCCGCCGCCACCCATGGGTCGACGCCATTGAGGAAGAGCCAGCCAGCCGCCACCATCGCAAGTGCTGTGACGGAGCCGACCGAAAGGTCGATGCCGCCAGAAATCAGAAGGATCGTCATGCCCACCACGACGATGCTTTCGATGGCGAAGACCATGGCCATGGCCCGTAGATTGTCCACGGTCAGGAAATACGGGGATATCAAGGACATCACCGCAAAAAGCGCGAGGATGATGACGATCAGCCCGGTTTCCCGCGCCTTGAGCGCCGGCTCCCACCAGGCGGTGCGGCGAACCGCCGTCTCAGCTATGCCCGAAGGTGTTTCCGATGTTGCCATTTTCCCGCTCCCTCAGGCCCTTTCCGAGCTATGCACAATATTGATCGATGCGAGCTGCATGATCTTTTCCTCCGTCATGTCTTCGCCCTCGACCTCACCCGTAATCCGACCCTCGCGCACGACCAGCACGCGGTCGCTGACGCCGATAAGTTCCGGCAGTTCCGAGGATATGACGACCACACCGACCCCCTCACGCGCCAGTTCCCGGATCTGGCGGTGGATTTCGGCCTTCGCGCCCACATCCACCCCGCGTGTCGGCTCATCCAGAAAGATGACCTCCGGCTCCACCGAGAGCATCTTCGCCAGCGCCACCTTCTGCTGGTTGCCCCCGCTCAGGGTCGATACCGCATCGCCGATGCTGTTCGCCCGCAATTTCAGCCGGCGTCCCAGCTCATCGGCACGCTTCATTTCCTTGCGCCGTTCGATGAAGCCCATGCCGTTCGATACCCTGCCGATATCGAGCGCAGAGACATTCGAGGCGATGGACATGTTGAGGAAAAGCCCGTCCCCCTTGCGATCCTCGGACAGATAGACCAGCCCCTCGCGGATGCTGTCGCGATAATCCTTGAGCCTTAATGGCCGGCCGCGCAGCGTAACCTCGCCTCTCGCCTTCCCCTCCAGCCGGCAGACCGCCCGGGCGATCTCGCTTCTTCCCGCACCAATCAGCCCGGCAAGCCCCAGGATTTCGCCGCGGCGCAGATCGAAATCGACATCGAAAACCCGCTTTCCTTCGTTCAGGCCCCGCACAGAGAGAATGACGTCATCCGATTTTTCATCCTCCGAAAGCTTTGGCGGGTAGAGCTTGTCGAGCACCCGTCCCACCATGCTGTTGACGACTTCCTCGGGGGAAATATCGGCAATATTCTCCGTCCTGATATGGCAGCCGTCACGCATCACGGTGATGCGGTCGCAATGTTCGAAAATCTCCGCCATACGATGCGAGATATAAACGATGGCGATGCCCCGTTCCGCCAGCCGGTGCATGATCCTGAAAAGGGTCTGCGCTTCGGTTTCGGTCAGCGCCGCCGTCGGCTCGTCGAGGATCAGGATGCGGCAATCGAGTGTCAGCGCCTTGGCGATTTCGACGATCTGCTGTTGCGAAATCGACAGGTCGCCGGCCCGGCGGCTGGGATCGATATCACCGATTTCCCGCAGCACAATTGCCGCCCGCTTTTCGAGATCGCGATAGTTCATGAACCAGGAGCGGCTTTGGCCCGTCTGCGACATAAACATGTTCTCGGCGACCGAAATCTCCGGGCAGAGCGCGATTTCCTGATGCACGAAACCGATGCCAAGCCGGTTCGCCGCATTGGGCGAGGATATCTTGACCGGTTTGCCATCCAGCACGATTTCCCCGCCATCCGGCTGCAGAATGCCGTCGATGATATGCATCAGCGTCGACTTGCCGGCGCCGTTTTCACCGGCCAGCGCATGGATTTCGCCGCGCCGCAACTCGAGTGCCGCATTGCGCAGCGCCCGCACGGGGCCGAACGCCTTGTGAATATTCGTTATGCTGAGGATGACCTCACCCATAACGCCCTCCCGAACCTGCTTCCCCTTGTGGCCGGCGAGGTGCAAACCCCGCCGGGTCCAGAGCGACGCGTCAGCGCCCCTTCATATAGTCGTTGAGATCGAAGGAAGCGGCGTTCGCCTTGGTGATGACAGCGAAACCATTGTCCATCGAAGGAACCTGCATCGGATTGAAGCCGGAAACCTTGTAGTCGTTGAACGGGTCGATAAGGTCCGAATGGGCGCCCAGAAACGTGTTCATGAAACCCATGAAGCCCTGCACACCCTGATTGGGGTTGATGGACATGTAGATATTGCCCTGCTTGATATGCTCCAGCGTGGCCGGGGTGATATCCGCATGCAGGATCAGGACCTTCTTCTTCGCCTCAAGGACTGCAGCCGTCGCGCCTTCGGCCGAACCGGCTTCGGGAATCCACAGGGCACCCAGATTGGGATTGGCCTGCAACAATGCGCCAACGGCCTGGTAGGCAAGGTTCGAATCCTGATTGGTCGCCTGGCGACCGACCAGCTTCATCTGCGGATAGGTGCGCCCCATATAGTCGATGAGAGCGGTGACGCGCAGATCGTGATTGCTTTGTCCCGGATTTTCCAGAACGGCATATTCACCTTTTTCGCCGAGTTTCTTGACGATTTCATCGGCCGCGAATTTCGCCTCGGCAACATTGTCCGAGGTGATATAGGCGGTGCGCTTCGACTTCGGAGAATCCGCCGCAAAAGTCGTCACCGAAACGCCGGAGCCGATCGCCTTGTTGATCGGTTCGATAAAGGGATCGGCCTGCATCGGATGCAGCAGAATGCCCTTCGGCTTCTTCACCAGTTCCTGCTCGAAAGATGCGATCTGCTTGGTGATGTCATATTCCGGGGTGCCGGTGAAAACGGCCTCGCAGCCGAGCGCCTTTGCGGCCTGCTTGAACCCCTCGAAGACCGGTACCCAATAGGGGTGACTGGAAACCATGACGTTCATCACATAGGTCTCACCCGGCTCGCAGGCAAACTTGCCCGCGGCGGCGGCCTGCGAACCGGCCCCACCGGCAATCGCCACGGCTAAAACACCCGCGGCAGCGGTCGATTTCAGAAAAGCCAACATATTCCCCTCCCAAGGACAATGACTTAGTCCGCAATAAATTTTATTCGATGTAATTTATTGCATGCGAATTGGGATAGCCGGAAACCGAGCGGCCGTCAATGCTGTTTGAATTTTATTTTATGATGTGAAATTTATTTCAATTCATGCGGTAGGATGGAGAATACGGCTTCTCGTCGGGGAGCTTCGACGCAAACCGGGGCCGCAAGGCACGGAAGCGATGGCCGGCGCCTAGTCGGCGCCGAGCAAATAGAGGATGAATTTATAGAGGACATAGGCGCCGACGACGGCGGGAAGGAGGTACATGAAGGGATGGATAATCGCCATGTCGAACGCGCCCTTTCCAGATCGGACTAAGTCGTTGCCAACTGAATGAAGCGAATGGCATCACCGACAGTGGAAAGACTGTCTGCGGCAGCATCGGGAATTTCGATGTCAAATTCCTCTTCGATCTCCATGACGATCTGAACGACCTCAAGCGAATCGGCATTCAGATCTTCGGAAAAATCAGCTGTATCGGCTATTTTATCATCAGCTATTCCGAGCTGCTCGCCGATGATTTTTGTCACCCGGTTTCTTATCTCGGCTACTGCGGTATCTGTCGGGACCGAAAAACTCACCATCTCGATTCCGACGTCCTGTTCTCCGTGCCGATGTCGTCCGACGTCCATCGATAGAAGGCGAAAATGCCCATCGCGAAGACAAAAAGGGATATGAGGCTACCCAGGCTCGACATTGCTCTCTCATTTCTCCCCCGATAAAATCTAAGCTTCGGAATGAGTGACCTGCAATGAAGATTTTGTAATTTATTGTTGCCCGTAACCGGCTTTTAGACCGCTCTCTGTCTCTGAACTTTTCCGGCTTTCATGAATTGCATCCGGCTCGCACACTCCGGTGACATGGATAGTCATGTTTCATCTGGCCCTAAGCGAAATATCCCGGAAAGACTGTTTAATGGTGACGGGCCGCGCGGAAGCTGGAGTGAATGAAAGCCTGACCCATATGGCACCCGTTACCCTTAGATCCGTAAAGAAAAGCTACGGCGCATTCGCCACCATCGACTGTTTACGTCACGCATGATCAGGTGGAAGCCATGACCGTGGCCGACAAGATCGTGGTGATGAATGCCGGACGGGTCGAGCAATGCGGAGCGCCGCTCGAGCTTTATGACCGGCCCGCCAATCCCTTCGTCGCCGGCTTCATCGGTTCCCCGGCGATGAATT
>NZ_JAVAYA010000059.1:0-1870 GCF_041954855.1 Agrobacterium sp. LR_9 | reverse complement strand
CTTCAATATCCCGATGATCTGTTCTTCTGTGAACCGTGAACGCTTCATTTGTCCGTCTCCTGATCGTAACGGACTCTACCAAATTCTGGAGGAAGTTCAGGGTCTCAGGTCATTGACCGCAAACAATCCCCCACAAGTTCTATTAGTTGCTTCTCATTTGAGGAGCAGTTTATTCCAAACTTTTAGGAGAAAGAAAGTGCAGACTAAATCACCGGTACGCCAATGACACAAATCGTTATCTCTGGCGATTTAACCAGAGTGAATAATAGAATGGAGCTCCATCAGTCCCACAATATCGCTTGGTTTTCTCGTCTTTTTACGCCTATTTTTGAGTCACTAGGGTTCAAGGTGTATACTGTTGGAGAGAAAAAGAATGACTTTCCTCTAAACCTCCTCCACGATTCGATCTACGATCAAACCTCCCGCCAAATTCAAGATCAATGGGCGACGCGTTATGACGCCGGCTTCCCGGCCCCATTTATCAAGAAACTTATTGACGCATTTGGGCCCGCAACGTTTTTTTTGTTCGAGGCATCACCCGCATTCATGGATGCCTTGGATTCTGCCGGGATGGTGTATCTTAACTTCCGCGTCCACCCTATCCGATTCGCTTCCGACCTAATTTTTGCAATCAAGACAAATGATAAAAACTTTGCTCTAAGACTGAGGCAATTCGCGATGAAAGGCAATTTCCTAAAGCGAGAAGTGAAGCTGTGTCGAAGGCGGTGGCGTAAATCACCAAATGCGATCCCCGCCGGGTCAACGATATTTATGGCGCAGACGAATGAAGATGCTAGCCTAATAGAAAAGGGCCGGTTCTTGAGGATCGGTGATTTTTCGGAAATATTGAGGGACGAAATCAATTCGTCTCGTGCAATATTCTACAAACGCCATCCCCATGTACGCAACCAAGAATCTTTTGATTTTTGGCAACATATGTTCCCGAATACAAAAGAGGTCCCAAGCGATATTTCGGCTTACGAGTTATTCTGTCAAAGCAAGGATTTAAGGATCGTTACAATCTCGTCAGGTTCCGCTTATGAAGCCGAGCTTTTTGGACACTCTACATTGTATCTGTCCGGTCGCCACTGGGGAGGCGATTTTTATCGGGACTACGTACCTATAACCCATGAGTACTGGTACCCAGAGTTTTGGAGGCACGTGTTCGATACGCAGGGAACTGCGCGCTCCTGGATACAGACTCTTACTCGGCGAGGCATTAACGCAGGTAAGTTGCCTTTCGTAGAAGGTAGGCTTAAGGGGCTGATTAATTTCGAATGGTCAAAGCCATGATATAAGGAAATTAGCAAGCAATGCTCCCGGCAATGCCATGAAGATTTCTCGGCTTTGCTGCGGCTGCAACCAAAGCCGCCCCAGCGCTTGAAGTCGGATCATCGCACCAATAATTCTTGTGAATGCCGTCACCGGCTTTGTTGGCTTGATCGCTCACTCGTGGTAAGCGCCGCTTTACCCTTGACGGAAGGGGATGACGTTCTTGCCGCGCATGAACGCAAGGGCGCCCTCTGCCTTGATAGTTTTGACTGCGACGTCTCGAGCCTCTGTGTCGGATTCGAACTGGTCGTCCCATACGTGACTGGTGTTTTGGTGATCGACCACTTCAAGCGTCCATGTCGTATAGGTTTCAAGCCGGAAGATGTCGATAGAGAAGGGATAGCCATCAACGACGATCCTCTTACTTTTACCAGAAGTCACCAGATTGGGGTCGTCGTCTTCGATCACGGCTCACGTCCAAGCTTCCACATCACTTCGACGAGTATGCCAGTGGAGTTCAAACCGTCAAGCGCCTGGCTTGACGGTCTGACCTGCCACTGAGAATTTCCTCCAGAATAATTCAGAGTCCGGCCTATTA
>NZ_JAVAYA010000058.1:0-2100 GCF_041954855.1 Agrobacterium sp. LR_9 | reverse complement strand
CAATATGGCCGCATCAAGCTGTGGTTCCCGTGGGACCGCAAGGCGAAGAAGGATGGCACGGATACGTGCTGGGTTCGTGTCAGCCAGGCATGGGGCGGCGGCACATGGGGTGCGCAGGTCATTCCACGCATCGGCATGGAGGTGATGGTCGCCTTTGTCGATGGCGACCCGGATAAGCCGCTGGTCATCGGCGTGGTCAACAATCCGGCCAATTCCGTGCCTTACGACCTGCCGGCCAACAAGACGCGCATGGTGCTGCGCTCCAACAGCCACAAGGGCGACGGTTTCAACGAAATCACCTTCGAGGATGAGGCCGGCAAGGAGAACCAGTTTTTCCACGCCCAGAAGGACCAGACGACGCGGGTTCTGAATGACCGGACCAAGCGCATCGACCGGCATGAGGTCGCCTCGGTCGGCGGCAACCGCGCGGTGGAAGTTTCCGGCAACCAGAAACACGAGATCGGCGGCTCGGTAAACACCGTCGTCGGCGGAACGGGGCCGATGGCGATGATGGCCATGGCCGGCGTGCAGGCGCTCTCCGGGCAGACGGCGGGGCTGCTTTCGCAGGCCGCCCAGATCGCCGGCGGCGGTGGCCCGGGTGTCGCGGCCTTCGCCACCACGCTCGCCTCATCCGCACTCGGCTTCCTCGGCGCAGGCGGTCTTTCCTCGCGTGAGGGGGTCGTTTCCGGCCCGAGCCCGCGCGCGGATGCGGGTACGGCGCTAGCCGGCTCCGGCTCGGGCGTCGGTTCCGATGCTTCGGGATTGTTTCCGCTGCCGGGCATCATGAACACGATCGTCGGGGCGTTCAAATCCGATAGCGTCGGTGTGGCGCGGGCTGAACAGATCGGGGTCAGCAAGGTTACGAATGTAGGCCAGACGTCGCTGGAGAGCGTCGGAAAGTTCAAGAAGATTGCAGTCGGTGAAGAGTTCGTCATCGAATGCGGCGATTCCAAATTCATCATGAAGGCGAATGGCGAGGTCATCATTCTTGGCAAGACCTTCAATTTCGTGGCGACGGATCATTTTCAGCTTCGCGGCAAGCCGATCGATCTGAACTGACGGAGGCCGGGTCTTGGAACTTCAGAACCGCCTGCCGTTTCCCGCCATGGCTTTCCGTCAGTTCGATGCCGAAGGAGGGCTCGATTGTATCGTCTCCGTGCGTGCAACATTCACGCATGCTCAGGGCGGTTCGCTGGATGTCGCAGCCGAGCAGGAAAGTTTCCAGTGGGAGGATGCCTATGAGGGCGATCCGCACCAGACCGTCCTCCTGCGCCAAAGCGACCTTACCCCGGACAAGCCCGGCACGGATATAACCTTTCTCGGGAATGCGTGGTCTGCGAGTGGCGAGCCGGAGAAATCCTGGCGTGCCTCCATCCGTGTTGGTGGAATTTTCAAGGAAATCGAGGTTTTCGGCAAACGCTTCTGGCAACCTGTCGTTAAGGAGAAATGGGCAGGTTTTTCTGCCAGGGAAGCCAAACGTGTCATAGCGGATTGGAAACTGAGCGATCCTGAACCGACTAGAAACGTGGCCATATGCTGGCGCAACGCTTATGGCGGCGCGATCCCTGGCACAGGTGACGCGGGGACGGAAACACCGATTGACGTGGAGCGCCGAAATCCGCTTGGGTGCGGCATCGTCAATCTTGAGATGCCTGCCGACGCCGGGCCTGTTCCAGCTCCGCAGATCGCTGCCGTTGGTGAGCATTCCGATTGGCGGAGCACGCCGGAACCGCAGGGATTTGGACTCGTTTCGCCTTGGTGGCAGTTCCGTCAGCAATATTCCGGAACTTATGACGACGGTTGGCGGGAGGAGAGGCACCCCCTCTTGCCGCGTGATTTTGATCCACGCTTCTGGCAGGCGGCCCATCCTGATCTCATCGCGACGCCTCACCTCAAGGGTGACGAGAACTACGAGCTCGTTAATCTGAGTTCTCAGCATCCGGTCGCGAAAGGCTCGTTGCCTGGCCTTACCCTCGGTGTCCATTGCTCTCGCGAAGATCGCGACGAATGGCATGTGCTGAAGCTCGATGGCGTGCAATTCGACTGGCGCAATGACGGACGGGTGCTTCTGACCTGGCGCATCAGGTTTCCTCTTCCCGA
>NZ_JAVAYA010000057.1:0-2441 GCF_041954855.1 Agrobacterium sp. LR_9 | reverse complement strand
CATTGCCGGATATTGTCATCGAGAATTGACCCATGTTTTGAACCTTGCTCCGCGTGTTTTCAGCGGGAGCTATGGAGTGATCGACATGGCGTTATTGAGCGTGATCCGACGCTGGCATTTTAGAGACCATTTATCCATCCGGGAGATATGCCGCAGGACCGGCCTATCCCGAAATACTATCCGCAAATACCTGCGCCTGAACGGCGTGGAGCCGAAGTTCAAGGTGCCGGAGCGACCGAGCAAACTCGATCCATTCGCAGATCGTCTGTCGGCCTGGTTAAAGACGGAGTCCAAGAAGGGTCGCAAGCAAAAGCGCACCCTGAAGCAACTCCATGCCGACCTGGTGGGCCTCGGCTACGACGGTTCCTATTGCCGTGTTGCAGCCTTCGCCAGGGAATGGAAGGCAGACCGGCAGAGGGAATTCCAGACGACGGGGCGCGGCACATTTGTGCCTCTTGCATTCGAGCCCGGAGAAGCTTTCCAGTTCGACTGGTCGGAGGACTGGGCGATCATCGGCAATGAGCGCACGAAGCTGCAGGTCGCACATACGAAGCTAAGCTACAGCCGCGCCTTCATCGTCCGGGCCTATCTGTTGCAGACGCACGAGATGCTGTTCGACGCCCACAATCATGCATTCCGCGTGTTTGGCGGCATCCCCGGCCGCGGCATCTACGACAACATGCGCACGGCAATCGACAAGGTCGGCCGTGGTAAGGAGCGAGACGTCAACGTGCGCTTCCTGGCGATGGCCAGCCACTATGTGTTTGAGCCGGAGTTCTGCAATCCTGCGTCCGGCTGGGAGAAGGGACAGGTCGAGAAGAACATTCAGGATGCACGTCATCGCTTCTTTCAACCGATCCCACGCTTTCCATCGCTGGAAGCCCTGAACGACTGGCTTGAGCTTCGGTGCAAGGAGTTCTGGGCGAAGACCCCACACGGCCAGATGCGTGGCACCATTGCCGATATCTGGGCTGAGGAGGCTCTGGCATTAATGCCGGTCTCTCGGCCGTTCGACGGGTTCGTCGAATATACAAAGCGTGTCACGCCGACCTGCCTCGTCCATCTGGAACGCAATCGCTACAGCGTCCCGGCATCCTTCGCCAATCGCCCGGTAAGCCTGCGGGTCTATCCGGATCGTGTCGTTGTCGCTGCGGAAGGTCAGATGGTCTGCGAGCATCACCGCGTCATCGATCGCTCCCACGACCGGCCGGGGCAGACGATCTACGACTGGCGGCACTATCTGGCTGTCGTACAGCGCAAGCCCGGCGCTCTTCGCAATGGTGCGCCGTTCGTTGAGCTACCGGACGCGTTCCGGACCTTGCAGCAATACCTGCTCAAGAAGCCCGGCGGAGACCGTGAGATGGTCGACATCCTGGCGCTCGTCCTGCAGCACGATGAACAAGCCGTCCTATCGGCCGTCGACATGGCGCTGAAGTCGGGCGTTCCAACCAAGACGCATGTTTTGAACCTGCTGCATCGTCTCGTCGATGGCAAAACCTTCACGCCGCCGACGATAGACGCGCCCCAGGCACTGACACTCACCAATGAACCAAAGGCCAACGTCGAACGCTACGACACCCTGAGAAAGACGGAGATTCGCCATGCGCCATAACCCGGCAAGCGGTGCGATCGTGATCATGCTGCGACAATTGAAGATGCATGGCATGGCCCAGGCTGTCGGGGAACTGACCGAACAGGGAGCCCCGGCGTTCGAGGCCGCGATTCCGGTCCTGTCGCAGCTCCTCAAAGCGGAGACGGCAGAAAGGGAGGTCAGATCGACAGCCTATCAGCTCAAGACGGCACGCTTTCCCGCCTACCGTGATCTGAACGGCTTCGACTTCGCAAGCAGCGAGATCAACGAGGCGCTCGTGCGCCAGCTTCATCGCTGCGACTTCCTCGACGAGGCCAACAACATCGTTCTGGTCGGCGGACCCGGCACAGGTAAAACGCATGTCGCCACGGCGATCGGCGTTCAGGCCATCGAGCATCATCATAAGCGGGTTCGTTTCTTCTCGACCGTCGAACTGGTCAACGCTCTCGAGCAGGAGAAAGCTCAAGGACGGTCCGGTCAGATCGCCAACCGGCTCATACACTCCGATCTCGTTATCCTCGACGAACTTGGATACCTGCCATTCAGCGCGTCAGGCGGTGCACTGCTCTTCCATCTGTTGAGCAAACTATACGAGCGGACCAGCGTCATCATCACTACCAACCTGAGCTTCAGCGAATGGGCTAGCGTCTTCGGCGACGCCAAGATGACCACAGCGCTGCTCGATCGCCTGACCCATCACTGCCACATCCTCGAAACCGGAAACGACAGCTTCCGATTCAAGAACAGCTCAGCGCAGGAACCCAAATCCGCAAAGGAGAAAAGTAGGAACTTGACCACCACCACCGACCCGAAACATACCTAAGAGGCGGGTCAGTTCTCGGCGCAAATG
>NZ_JAVAYA010000056.1:0-2592 GCF_041954855.1 Agrobacterium sp. LR_9 | reverse complement strand
TGCGATACGCCCTCCTCGACGGACAGGCGCTCTGGCAGAAGCTGATCTTCCCCTAACGGAGACTTGACCTTGAGCACACGGCTCGCCTGAATGAAATCGGAAAAAGAAGTCTGATCATTCATGGCAAACCTCGATGGAAGATCGGAAAAATATCAATCAACTGCCAAAATCTCGACAGAATGCAATCAAACATTGTGGCGAAACCATGGATTCACCATGAATTCCGCAACCTGGATATGCCAAAATTCCATCGATGAAATCTGACAGGAGGGGGTGGACGTGCCGGTTGGAGCAAGGCCGAAACAGACAAAACACGACGCCGACCACTATGGCTTGCGTCGAGAAGAAGCCGCCGGGGCACACCGCGGTGCTGGCTGGTGGGTCAGCCTAAGGCGGCGCGGCCACAGGATCGTCAGGCTGTTCAAGGACAGTGTCTACGGTTCGGGCGATGCAGCCTATCGTCAGGCACGCGCCTACCGCGATGCCATTATCCTTGCAATTCCGCCTGCCACCAATCACGAGCAGGCCGTACTTCTGCGTAAGAACAATCGGAGCGGAATTTCCGGCGTGAGGCGCGTTGATGCGGCTGACGGGGATGTCTGGCAGGCAACGCTGATGACCAGTGAGGGGCAAAAAAGAGAAAACTTCTCCATCGCCAAATTCGGTGAGGAAGCGGCAAAGTCGATGGCGATCACGCAACGCCGCAAATGGCTGAAGGCACTACCCGTTACTCATCTCGCATACGCGCATCACGCTGCCGAGGTGGCACGCGCGCAGTTTGGCGACGAGCTTGCGCCGGCGGACGATGTTTTGCCCAAGGAGCGCCTGGACGATGCCGACATCGAGGCGCGCGTCAAAGCCATTAACGACCAATTTGATGCGTCTCGCCCGAAGCGACTGCGGGTCCGGGTCAAAAGTTACATGAAGGACAGGGTGTCCATCGCTGTTTCCGATGCGGGAAGCCCGGCACGGAAAAAGCTCATGCACCTCAATACGAGAGGCGGGGCCGGGGTCGAAATCATCGAAGCCATCAAAGATGTCATGAAAGAAGCGGTCGCGACCGTCTACGATCAAAATATCTGGCTTTGGTTCAGCTCGGAGCATGTAAACGAACTGCTCGACCCGCAGACCTTTGATATCGACCAAGGTTTCAACGTCCTGGTTATTGTGCCCGAGGAGCGGTTACGATCACATGCGGAACAACGAACGGAAGCGATCGATTATGCGCGGCACGAAGAGCAAACCATATAGATGCAAAATCCAAAAGCAGCACTGGCGGCCCACTGTCATGGCATCGTTTGCTCTTCCGCTCCTGATATCAGTCTCGATGGCAGCGGAACCCTCCGATCACGACAAGGCCAGATTACAGAAAGCCGTCCTCGGCTGCTTTATGGTTCCTGCCGGCGCGACAACCTCCGCCATCATCGAAGCACATTTCGAAGATGGGAAACTGAAAGGCGTGCCGAAAGTCGTGTCGAAAGGAGATGGGCCACTCAATAAGGCATTCGCACAAGCGGGTGTTCGTGCGATCCTGAAATGCGAAGCAAAGATCGCCGTCCTTCCAATCGATGGCGACGTACGCTTCAACTTCACGGCTGAGACAGCAGGGACAGGCGTAGCCCCTGATACCCCGAAAGAGGTCGCGCCAAAGAAACTTTCCCCCGGGCAACAGCCGGCCCACGAGAAGGAAGCGAAAAAGATCGAAAACTTCCTGAACGAACGCCGAATATCGGATTGAAGGCAAATTCCGATTGGTTTGTCAGATGTTTTCTACATCGACAGGAGACCAGCTCATGGCAAATGAACGAGCCAGCATCGAAGAAATACGCGGGTTTTACGCGCGGTTGATGGTAGAAGCGAGCAGGTCGTCCGACCCGCGGCTCGAAAGGGCTTTCGAGGTCGTCCCCCGCGAAGCTTTCTTCCCGCCTGGTCCCTGGAAAGTCATGATCAACCTCCGGTATTTCGATACGCCGAGTGCTGATCCCGTTTACCTCTACCATAACGTCCTGGTGGCGCTTGATGCAGACAAAGGAATCAACAACGGGGAGCCTTCGCTTCATGCGGCCTGGCTCGGAGCAGTTGCACCGCAACGCGGAGAAGCGGTCACGCATATCGGTGCGGGAACGGGATACTACTCAGCGATCCTGTCGATGCTCGTGTTGCCAACAGGTACAGTAACAGCCTTCGAAATCGACAAGAGCTTGGCTGAAAAAGCTCGAGTTAATCTTGAACCCTTCGAGGGAGTAAGCGTGATCAACGCTGACGCGACTCAAAAGCGGCTCCCTAAATCCGATGTGATCTATGTGAATGCTGGAGCGGCAGCACCTCCAATTGACTGGCTACGAGCACTCAAGCCCGGCGGTCGGATGATCTTTCCGTGGCGACCGAGCGAGGAAGTTGCCCTGACGCTGCTGGTTCGGGCCGACAGCGGCGGCTTCAGTGCCAAACCGTTGATGCCGGCATGGTTTATTCCATGCGTGGGCGCTTCAAGAGAGGTTGCTCCTTCCAGAGTGCCGGCCAATTTCGACGAGGCGCGGACTATACGGTCTATCTGGAGAAAGGCTGACCGCTTCCCCGACCAAAGTGCAATTG
>NZ_JAVAYA010000055.1:0-3066 GCF_041954855.1 Agrobacterium sp. LR_9 | reverse complement strand
GTCGCTTCGTGCAATTGAAGTCGCCGATGCTTCAGAAAAGCAAAATCGTTCATCTGATGCCGTGCCTTCTGGCGGCGCTGCTCTGGGCTTTCTCGTCACGCCAGGATTTGCTCCACTCGTTCAAGGTGCGGGTGGAGCTGCGGCTGGAGGAGCAAGTACCGCTGCCGCCGGTGCGGCAACTTCTGGCGCTGGGGGGGCTGCCGCGGCAGGAGGCGTCAGTTTGGGAACGATATTGGCGGGGATCGGAATATTCGCCGCCGGTGTGCTTATTCCGACCAACAAGATGAACTTTTCCGATACCGTTCCACAAGACGATTTTGAACAGAAATTGCTTTTAGATGCGCAACGCAGAATCAACGAACTTCCATTCTGGGACAGCGGTACTGATATCCGGAATGAGACGTTTGCAAAAATTCAGGAACACAGAAATAAACCGACGCAGGACCCGGAGCCCAAACCTGTTCCTGTGCCGCCACCTGGATCAAATGTTCGTATTGATGAGGATGAAAATCGTAGATGTCGTTTATTGATAATCTGCTTTATGCCCACAAAAAGTACGATCGATCTCGATGAGTTCAAGCGACAAATGGAATTGCAGGAACAAGGGCTCAACAATATGAGTCCGCAGCAGATGTTGGCCAATCAAGCAAAGTATTTAGCGAATCCGGCGGGCATGCGGGCTTTGTCAGAGCCGCTCCAGGCGAAAGCGCGCCAAGAATATAGGAATGACCCGCGCATCCAGAAAATGTACGTTGATAAATACGGTCCAGTTCAGGGTCCGATAAAATTGGGGCAATATCTGGATTCCGCGGCCGCATTGCATAATCCAGACATGATCGCGGGTGGAAGATATAATTCTGTAGTCGATCAGGCGTTGCCAATTGAAAACCGGATAGGTGGCCTTTCCGAGAATAGCTCTATGGGAAGCCAATGGATCAATCCGAATCGAAACGGAAATACTCGCGCTAGCCGATTGACGGAACATGCGAAGAGACAAGCGGCGAACAACTGTCCAAGTGTGCAAGTTGATCTTCGACTTTGCCCAAGTAACCCCAGTCGTCCCGGTGAGCCATTAACAGGAACATAAAAATGGTAGAAAAGCCGAACTATAACGTGTTTGAAACTAAATGGATTGACGAGCTCCTGAATGCATACGAGATCGACCATATAGTTAAGCCTGACGCGCAATTAATAGAGCGCTATAAGGATCGTTTGCCTGAAATCTTGGTGAAATTCTGGATCGAAAAAGGTTGGTGTAGTTGGTCAAGGGGCCAATATTGGATATGCGATCCCTCTATATTTCAGCCCGTCATCGACTATGTGTTTCTCGGTGATCCTGAGCTTGATCCAACGCGCATGATTGCCTTTGGATATAATGCGTTCGGTAATGTCGATATTTGGTATGGCGATGCGACGATACGGTTGAACCTGCCGAATGGCATGGTCCGCGTGGAGCCCCGCGGATATGACGAAGACCAAAATCGCCAATGGACCGATGAAGTAATGATCGGTCTTAAACTGTCATTCAACGTCTCTCCATATGTTGCGCCATGGGAAGACGAAAAATACCAGAACATGATGCCACAAGCTCTAAAAGCACTTGGAGAGCTCGAACCAGGGGAAGTTTATGGCTTTGTGCCAGCTCTTAGCGTAGGCGGACGAAATACTGTGAAAAATCTGCAAAAAGTAAAACTTAAGGAACACTTACTCTTACTGGCTTCCTTCGATACTCCGACTCTATATGACTACGCTCCACCGTCTGAAGGCGGAAGCAGCATGGGTGAGGTCACCCCACTTCGAAAGATAGGCGCGAAACGCTGAGAGCGTGGTGTACCTTAAACGCGAAGGAATCATAAAGTGACAGACAAGTCGGGAGCGTGGGAAGTTTTACTGGGAGAAGGCATCGGTCCGCTGAGGCTTGGTACATCTAAAGAAGTGATTTCGAAAATTGAGGGCTTTGCTGAACCCGAACTCGTGCAGGATGAGTCAGCGGCAGTTTCGGACTTCGAGAAACTGCTAAACTCGATGGGGCCTGAGATGGGTCTCGATCCTGAGGAATTTAAAGAGATGATTGCGGCGATGCAGGCTGAAGCTGCGGCAGAGGTTCGGTGGGTTCCCAAAACCAAAAGCCTGCCAGTTGTTTTTTTTCACGGAGATATCCTTATTCGTATCGTTTTGTCGGCCGAGTGCCGTCCAAAACTTGAAGGGCGAAATATTTTTGAGATACCTGCCAAAGAATTTTATGAACTGGTGATTGCCAGATCGCAATCCGTCTTCAGGAAACGTAATGAAATAGTCGCGCCCGACATCTCCATGCGCTTCACAGTTCCCAAGAAGTCCGATTTCGAGGACGGAAGACCTATCGAACTGCTCGTTTTAGAGAAAAATAGGACGGATGAGTTGATCGCTGACGGATATAAGCAATTGCCGATCTGAGGCACGAACTCTCCAGTCTCTTGGTCTTTGGACATCTAAAGGGCGGGCTGTTGGAACGAAACTTCGAGGGCTTGAGGCAGTAAGCGATGGGTCTAGAGCACGTCCACTGAACTCGGAATCGGATTGAGGATTCCGTTACGGTCCGATTTCTGATTCCATGATCCGACTGGTGATTTGGTCGGAGGCAATATGACCCGCGCTTTCAGCGATGATCTTCGCAGCCGTGTTCTGGCAGCGGCTTATGATGGTATGTCAGCACGCTCGGCGGCCGCCCGGTTCGGAATCGGAGTCTCGACGGCCATCGCCTGGATAGCCAGCGCACGGCATGGTCAGATGAAGCCTGCTAAGCAGGGACGGCGCGGCGGTTCTCGTCTGGATGCCCATGGCGATTTTATCGTTGGGTTGATCGATGAAGAAAAGGACATCACGCTGAACGAAATGGTTCTGCGGCTCGCCGAAGAGAAGGCCGTTTCCATCGGCCGCAGTGCCCTCGATGTATGGCTGCGCAAGCGCGGCTGGACTTTCAAAAAAAGACCGCACATGCATTGGAGCAAGAACGACCCGACCTGCTGAAACGTCGTCGCGACTGGTTCGATGGTCAGCTTGATCTCGATCCGGCAAGGCTCGTGT